>JABDRC010000324.1 GCA_013041945.1 Halobacteria archaeon | reverse complement strand
CCGGGGCCGGGGTCGATACGGATATCGGCCACCTCGGCCAGCGGGATGCGTGCGCCGGTCGGCGTGACAATGGGCAGATTGCGCAGTTTCTCCAGCGAGTCGCGTACATCGCGCGGGTAGCGGATGTTGATCGGGTAGCGCTCCAGGCCTTCCACCGTTTGCGCGACACGCATTCCACCCAGTGCCGTGCGCACGACTTCCTGCAGGACCGCGATATTGAGGGCCAGGCGCGCAGCGGCCTGGCGGTCGATGTCCACGGTGACATAGCGTCCGCCGACGACGCGTTCGGAGTAGACAGAGGCGGTGCCGGGCACCGGTTTGAGTACTTCCTCTATGCGCTTGCCGATGGCCTGGATTTCATTCAGGTCAGGGCCGGCGACCTTCACACCGACCGGTGTCTTGATGCCGGTTGCCTGCATGTCGATGCGGTTCTTGATCGGCATGACCCAGGTGTTCGAGACGCCGGGAATCCGTATGAGCGCCTTGAGTTCTTCCTTGAGCTTTTCAGTGGTCATTCCAGGCCGCCATTCTGACCTGGGCTTGAACTGAATGGTGGTCTCGATCATGGTCAGGGGCGCCGGGTCGGTGGCTGTTTCCGCGCGGCCGACCTTGCCGAATACACGCTTGACCTCGGGCACGGTCCGAATCAGCTTGTCCGTCTGCTGCAGCAGTTCCTGTGCCTTGCCGATCGAGATGGCCGGGAAGGTGCTGGGCATGTAAAGCAGGTCGCCTTCATCCAGGTCCGGCATGAATTCCGAACCCAGTTGTGTCAGTGGCCACACGCCAATGAGGACCAGCAGTCCGGCCACGGCAAGTACCGTCTTCGGCGCCTTCAGTACTGCGTGGATAAACGGCCGATAGCCGGCGATCAGGATGCGGTTGACCGGGTTCTGTTTCTCGGGCGTGATGTGACCGCGGATGAAATACCCCATCAGCACCGGCACCAGGGTGATCGACAGCAAGGCCGCGCCTGCCATGGCAAAGGTCTTGGTATAGGCCAGCGGTGCAAACAGCCGGCCTTCCTGTGCCTCCAGGGTGAACACCGGCAAAAAACTCAGGGTGATGATCAGCAGCGAGAAGAACAGTGGCGGACCGACTTCCATTGCCGCCTCGCGCATGATTTGCCAGCGGTTGTCATCGGTGACCTCGGTTTGCTCCATGTGTTTGTGGACATTCTCGATCATGACAATGGCCGCATCCACCATGGCACCGATGGCGATGGCAATGCCGCCGAGCGACATGATGTTGGCATTGATGCCCATGCGCTCCATGACGACGAAGGCAATGAGTATGCCCACCGGCAGCGACAGGATAATCACCAGCGCCGAGCGCAGGTGGAACAGGAACAGCGCGCAGACCAGCGCCACGATGACAAATTCCTGCAGCAGCTTGCCATTGAGCGTGTCCACGGCGCGCTCGATCAGCGCCGAGCGGTCATAGGTCTCGATGATCTCCACGCCGTCCGGCAGACCGCTGGCCAGTTCCGCCAGTTTCTGCTTCACGCCCTCGATCGTTTTCAGGGCGTTTTCACCGAAGCGCATGACGATGACGCCGCCGACGACCTCGCCCTCGCCATCCAGTTCGGCGATGCCGCGCCGCATTTGCGGTCCCAGGCGCAGCTCGGCAACATCGCCCAGCAGCACAGGTGTGCCGCGCTTGTTGACGCCCAGCGGTATATGGCGCAGGTCATCCAGTTCATCCACGTACCCGGTGGCGCGCACCATGTACTCGGCCTCGGCCATTTCGATGACCGAGCCGCCGGCCTCCTGGTTGCCACGCATGATGGCATTTTTGATTTTTGTCAGCGGCAGGTCATAGGCACGCAACTTGTCCGGGTCCAGCACCACCTGGTACTGCTTCACCATGCCGCCGATGGTGGCGACCTCGGACACACCGGGCACCGTCTGCAGTTCGTACTTCAGGAACCAGTCCTGCAGGGTGCGCAACTGCGCCAGGTCGTGCCGGCCGGTCCTGTCGACCAGGGCATATTCATACACCCAGCCAAGTCCCGTGGCATCCGGGCCCAGCTCCGGGCGCGCATCGGCGGGCAGCTTGCTGCTTGCCTGGCTGAGGTATTCCAGTACCCGCGAGCGCGCCCAGTAGGGATCGGTGCCGTCCTCGAAGAGGATATACACAAAGGAATCGCCGAAGAATGAATAGCCGCGCACCGTCACCGCCTTCGGCACTGACAGCATGGCGGTGGTCAGCGGATAGGTGACCTGGTCCTCGACCACCTGCGGGGCCTGGCCGGGATAAGATGTCTTGATAATGACCTGTACATCGGACAGGTCCGGAATGGCATCCAGCGGCGTACTTTTTATCGCATAGATCCCCCAGCCCGTCACGATGACGGTGAGCAGTATCACCATGAAGCGGTTGGCGAGCGACCAGTCAATCAATGCCTTGATCATGATGGCTACTCCGCTGTGTCGAGCTTGCGCAGGGTTTCGATATGAAAGCCGTCACCGTGTTCCGCCAGGTCGAAGCTTATTTCATCGCCGACCGCCAGACCTTCGAGTGACACACCTTCCGCCAGGCGGAAATCCATTTGCATGGACGGCCAGTCGAGCGCAGGGACGGGCTCGTGGTCGACATTGATTGTGCCATCGCCCGGCACCAATGCCCTGACGACACCGTAGCCGGTTGCGCGGCGTACGGCCTTTTCTTCTCCGGTTGGACCGGTTTCCGTCATACGTCGCATGCTGGCCTTGAGACTGGCCTCGGAGTCGATCAGGAACTGGCCGGATACGACCATATTTTCACCTGAATCCATGCCTTCGAGGATCTCTACCCAGTCTCCGCTCTCGATACCGGCCCGGACCGGGCGCGACTCGAAGCGTCCTTCACCGCGGGCGATAATGACGCGTTCTTCTCGCCCGGTCCGGATCAATGCCTCGATGGGGATGGCGATAATGTCCTCTTTCGGACCACCATAGATTTTTACATTGGCGTACATGTTGGGCTTGAGCGTTTCATCCGGGTTGGCAAAGCGCAGGCGGGCCTTCAGCGTGCGGGTCTGCGGGTCCAGGCTGGGATAGATGTATTCAACCGTGCCCTCCCAGGTACGGCCCGGCAGGAAGGCAAGTCTGACCTCCGCGGACTGGCCGAGCTTGACCCAGTCGGCCTGGCGCTCGAAGATTTCCGCCAGCAGCCACACGCTGGAGAGGTCGGCAAGACTCATGATGTTGTTGGCCGGTTTTACGTACATGCCTTCGCGCACGGACATGGATGCAACCACGCCATCCTGCGGTGCATAGACCGGTATCGTCTGTGCGGGTTTGCGGTCTTTCTCAAGCTGGCTGATCCG
>JABDRC010000322.1 GCA_013041945.1 Halobacteria archaeon | reverse complement strand
AACTGCTCAAGCGCAGTGTCAACAGTGGTTTCTCCGGTGGCGAAAAGAAACGGAATGAAATCCTGCAAATGGCCATGCTGCAACCCAGGCTGGCCATCCTGGATGAAACCGATTCGGGCCTGGACATCGACGCGCTGCGTATCGTGGCCGATGGCGTGAATTCGATGCGTTCGCCGGATCGCGCCATGATCGTGGTCACGCACTATCAACGTCTGCTGGATTACATCGAACCCGACCATGTGCACGTGCTGGCGGATGGCAGGATTATTCGCTCGGGTGATCGGGAACTGGCACTGGAGCTCGAGCAGAAAGGGTATCGCTGGCTTACCGGGGCCGCCGCATGAAGACGAATCCGGACATCAAAGAGCATTATCGCGACGGGGTTATGGCTATCCAGCCTTATCTGGCAGGCCATGATCTCTCCTGGATACTGAAGAATCGTGATATGGCGATCGATGCCTTGAAAGACCTGCCATTTCCCGACCGCAAACAGGAGGACTGGCGCTACACCAGCCCCAACGCCTTACTGGAGCACTGCTTCCATCCGGTTACCGACACGTTTGACGCGCTCCAGGATCTGGATATTGACGAGTTGTTGTTGCAGGGGCTGGATGCACACCGGCTGGTGTTTGCCAATGGCCGATTCAATCCTGCCTTGTCGGATGTACAGGGATTACCCCGGGGTATCACCGTCACCAGCCTGCGTCAGGCCATCCGGGACCGATCGGATCAGCTGGCGTTATGGCTCGGCAAGCTGTCGAAGAACGGGCGCGATGCCTTTACTGCCATGAACGGGGCGGAGATGAACGATGGACTGTTCATCCACGTGCCCGACGGGCAGACCGTGGACAGGCCCATTGAAGTCCTGTTTGTGACCGTTGGAATGAACGAAGCCATCGTTGTTCAGCCCCGCAACCTGATCGTGCTTGGCCAGGGCGCGCGCGCGACCCTGATTGAACGTTATGCCAGCACCGGTGCGTCACTCTACTTCAATAATGGCATCAGCGAAGTCGTCCTGGAGCAGGGTGCCGACCTGCAGCATTACCGGCTGCAAACGGAAAGCGGGAATGCCTATCACCTGCACACAAACTTTGTTGCCCAGGCCGCCGACAGCGCCTACACCAGTACCGGTTATTCGCTGGGCGGATGCTGGTCGCGTAGTGATACCGAGTTGCGTTTCACCGCCGAGGGTGCCCGGGCCGAACTGGCTGGCCTGTTCACGGTGGGCGATCGGCAAGTGAATGATATGCGTTTGAATATTGACCATGCCGTGCCCGGGTGCAGCAGTGAGTCAAATTTCCGCGGGCTGTTGCATGGCCGGGGCAGGGGAGTCTTTGATGGCCGCATCGTGGTTGCCCGGGATGCGCAGGACACGGAGGCCCACCTGAACAACGCCAACCTGCTGCTGACGCGCAACGCGGAAATCGACACCAAGCCGCAGCTGGAGATCTATGCCGATAACGTGAAATGCAGTCACGGCACCACGGTCGGCCAGCTGGAAGAGGCGCAGCTGTTCTACCTGCGCTCGCGCGGTATCGCCGCCGACGAGGCACAACGCATGCTTTCCCTCGGTTTCGCGGGCGAAATCCTCGATCGTTGCAGTATTGGCCCATTACGCGCCGTAATCGAGGCCGAGGTGTCCAGCTCGCTGGCGACGGTTGCACCTGCGACGCAATCGTCCGTACACGGAGGCTGACCGTGCCAACAAAAGCGGTAATGTTTCATCTGACGCCCACACAGGCTGCACGCAACCATGGTCTGCAAGATGATACATCGCTGGAAGACCGGGTGGTCGCCGCGCTCAAAACGGTCTTCGACCCGGAAATTTCGGTGAATATCCATGATCTTGGACTGATCTACAACGTCTCGATCGACGATCATGGCCGTGTCGACATCCGCATGACGCTCACATCTCCCGCCTGCCCGGTGGCCGGCACTCTGCCCTGCGAGGTGGAGCAGCGCGTGCTTGAGGTGGTCGGTGTGAGCGCGGTAACGGTCGAGCTGGTATGGGACCCGCCGTGGACACGAGCTCGCATGAGCGAGGCGGCGCAGCTTGAACTTGGACTGCTGTAAGGGGATGTTGACATGGCTATACAGTTAACGGAAAGCGCAGTCCGGCATGTACAGAGCATGCTGGACAAGCGTAGTGCAGGCATCGGACTGCGGCTTGGCACGCGCAAAAGCGGCTGCAGCGGGTATGCCTATGTAGTTGAGTACGCAGACTACATCACTGATGAAGACACTGTGTTCGACTTCAGTGGTGTGAAAATCCTGGTCGATGCCGGCAGCCTGCCGCACCTGGATGGAATAACCATTGATTATGTACGGACCAGTATCCTGAATTCGGGCTTCGAGTTCATCAATCCAAACGTTACGGACAGCTGCGGCTGTGGCGAATCCATTGCCTTCCGGGAGTGAGTCATGACCGAGTTGAACGATATCGTCGAGGCCTTCGAGATTCTGGGCGACTGGGAAAGTCGCTATCAATACCTGATCGAGCTGGGCGAGAATCTACCCAATATGCCGGAGGCGAACCGGACCGGGGATCGCCGGGTCAAGGCATGTATGAGCAAGGTCTGGATCCGGGCCTATCCGGATCCTGTCGGCAGTGACCGGGTATGCTTCGAGGGTGAATGCGATACTGCAGTCATCAAGGGCGTACTCGCATTACTGATCAAACTCGCCTCGGGTAAAACGGTGCAGGAAATCCGGCAGCTGGACCTGGACGAGGTGTTTGAGCATCTCAACCTTGGCGAACATCTTTCGCCCAATCGCCATGTGGGTGTATATGCGATCGTGGACCTCATGAAACAGCAGGCCGAAGCATTGTTTGCGCAACAATCACGCCTTGCCAGTGCATGAAGAGGCGCTGTGCGCCGTAAATATTCAGGCAGCGCACGGTAACAGGGCGTACGGGCGCAGGGTAAACCGGAAGAATCTGGTCAGCTCGCCGGGCAGCACTGAATCCCGTCTGGAATAATCGCGTTGTCTAGAATAACGAACTGACAGTGTTTACTTCGCGGTCCTTCTTACTCTGACACCCTGCGCAAGGTGTCAGATGTAGTACAGCACCAGCGACAGCCCCAGCATCACGGCCACCCAGATCACCATGCTTCCGGTCGGCCATGCACGAGCCAATATGCCCTGCGGCCCATGGTGGCGGTACAGTTTGTCGATCACCCGACCAATTGCGGCCACAGCCTTCTGTTCCTGTATACCGCGCGCGATGCTGGTACGCCCGGTGAACTCGTTGCCGATCTCGTTGAAGAACTTGCGGTAGAACCAGTCGAAATCAAGACTGATGGTCAGCGTCCGGCGCATCTGCTTCAGCATGATGAAGAACGCGAAACCCGCAAACAGCAGCACCTGGAACTGGGTCACCAGATGATCGACGGTGTAAGGCTGGTAGTCGATCGGATAGGGCAGGATTGCGTACAGCGGCTGCGGGTAGATGCCGATCGCCAGACAAAGAAACGAGAACAGCCACATCGCCAGGCGCAGATTGGCCGGCGCCTCGGGCGGACGCAGCCCCGAGTCCTTCTGGAAGAATACGAACCAGGGGAACTTGATACCGGCGTGCAGGAACACCCCGGCGGATGCGGCCAATAGCAGCAGCCACACCAGCAGCATGCCCTCGTTGGCGGCGGCCTGGGTCTCGAGTGATTTGGTCACGAAGCCCGAGGTGAACGGGAACGCCGAGATCGACAGGGCACCGATGATGCCGTGGGTTGCGGTGATCGGCATGCTCTGGAACAGACCGCCGAGGTCGGTACACTTGCGCTTGCCGGTCATCAGCAGCACGCTGCCGGCCGACATCAACAGCAGGGCCTTGTAGATGATGTGCGCGAACGCGTGCGCAGCGGCGCCGTTCAGCGCTATCGAGGTGCCAATGCCGATCGCCGCGACCATAAAGCCGACCTGGTTAACGATCGAATAGGCGAGGATGCGGCGCATATCGTTCTCGAGCAGCGCATAGATGATGCCGTAGAACACCATGTACAGGCCGATCGGCACCAGGATGTCGGCACCGGGAAAGCCGACCAGCAGGGCAAATACCGCGGTCTTGGTCGTAAACGCCGACAGGAATACCGTGCCGCTCGGGCTTGCCTCCGGGTAGGCATCGGGGATCCAGGCGGACAGTGGTGGCGCCCCGGCATTGACCAGGAAGCCAAAAAGGATCAGCCAGGTGCCGAGACTTTCCGGCTGCATAGCGGTGAAATTGAGTGAACCGGTATCGATGGCATGTGCGACGATTCCGACCATCAGCACGACGCCGCCGAGCAGATGGATCAGCAGGTAACGGATGCCCGCACGGTAAGCAGTCTGCGTACCGCCCGACCAGACCACGACGGTCGAACCGAGCGCCATGACCTCCCAGAAGACAAACAGGGTCAACAGGTCGCCGGCAAAAGTCACACCGATAGCCGAGCCGGCGTAGACGAACGCCGCGGTCAGTTCGGTGGTGGTCGCCTGGCGATGCGCATACAGGCCGCCGGCAAAGGCCATGATCGCGAACACTGTGGCGAACAGCCGGCCCTCGGCGGTCGAACGCACCGGCTCGAGCGTGTAATCGAGGAAGGCCAGCTGCACCGAGGCGTCCGCAGGCAGGCCCCACACCGCGCCCAGGGTGAGCACCGGCAGGCCAAGCAGTGCGAAAAGCCGCTGGCGCTCGCCAAGCAGCGGGATCAGCATGGCGCCGAGCACCATGATCAGGCCGGGCGGAAACGCGAACTCACTCATCATAGTAAGTATCCTTGCGTTTCAGAAAGATGCCGAGGATCTTTGCCAAAGCGACCATACCGGTACAGGCTATGAAGCCATACCAGGCGAAGAAGCCGAAACTTGTATCGAGGGTGAAACCGGACTGCTCGATATGCGCGTGGTGATGGATAAAGAACTCCGGCAACAGGGCCAGCACCAGTATGACGATCTGGATCAACCACAACTTGGGCAGGTTCTCGCTGCGGTACAGCCAGTGCTTGCGTTCATCCTGACCCGTTTGGGTCTTGGGATCTTTTCGTGGCGTATTCATCAGCCCCCCACCATCTGCTGGACAAGCGACAGCGGTATGCCCGGAAAGAAGAATATCAGTATCGTGAGCAGCGCGGTCGTACCCAGCGCCAGCACGATTGGTAGCGGTGCCTCGCCGTGAGTGGCGGGTCCGTGGCCGTCGTCCTCTGGTTTAAAGAAGGCTGCGTAGACGATCGGCATGAAATAAGCAGCGTTCAACAGGGTCGAGATGATGAGCGCGGCGACGGCAATCATCTGCTCGGTCTGCAACGCGCCGCTGAGCAGATACCACTTCGACACGAAGCCCGCGAACGGCGGTGCGCCGATCATCGAGACCGCACCAATTGTAAATGCCCCCATGGTCCAGGGCATACGCCGGCCGATGCCGTCGAGTTCGCTGATTTTCGCCTTGTGCGCCGTGACCAGCACCGCTCCGGCGCAGAAGAACAGGGTGATCTTGCCAAAGGCGTGCATCGCGATATGCAGACCGCCGCCGATCGCGCCGGCGGCGACGCCAAGCAACGCGCCCATAGTGATGTATGACAGCTGGCTGACAGTGGAGTAGGCGAGGCGGGCCTTGAAGTTGTCCTGGCGCAGTGCAATCGTCGAGGCGAGCACAATGGTAAGCGCGGCCAGTGCGACCAGCCACTCGGCAATCAGCATTTGTTCGATGCGGTCCAGACCAAAAATGTACACACTGACCTTGAGCACGGTAAACACACCCGCCTTGACCACGGCTACCGCGTGCAGCAGAGCCGAAACCGGTGTCGGCGCGACCATCGCCGCCGGCAACCAGCGATGGAACGGCATCAGCGCGGCCTTGCCTGTTCCGAATACGTATAATAACAGCAGGACGCCGAGCACGCCGCCGCTGACCTCGTCGTTGAACACGCCCCCCGGCTTGAAGTCGAGCGTGCCGGTCAGACTCCAGGTCCAAACCATCGCCAACAGCATGAAGCCGATCGACGTACCCATCAGCAGTCCGAGGTAGACCCGGCCGGCACGTTTCGCCTTGTCGGTACCGGCATGTGTGACCAACGGATAGGTCGAGATCGACAGCACCTCGTAGAACACGAACAGGGTAAGCATGTTGCCGGCCAGTGCGATGCACATCGCGGCAGCGATCGAGACGGCGAACGCGGTATAAAAGCGGGTCTGGTTCTGTTCGTGGTGCGCTCGCATATACCCGACTGCGTACACGGTCGTGATCGGCCACAGTAGACTGGCGACCAGCGCGAACAACATACCGAGCGGTTCTGGTGTCAGTGCCAGTGACACGCCGACCACTGGTGTCGCGATCACCAGCGTGGGCGGTGCTTCCCAGTTGATGGTCGCAGCCAGGCCGGCGACCAGCAGGAACAGGATCACACCCGCGCCGATGCTGACCCCTTCGCGCAGGTCTGGATTGGCGCGTGCGGCGACGACGCCGAAAGCCGCAAGCAACGGCACCAGCGGGATCCAGGTCAGCAACTGCTCCGGACTCATGGCCGCAATCCCATCAGTTCGTTGGCTGCCTGCGTTGCCAGGCCCACCGTGACCTCGGTGTGCATGCCGAAATAGATGTTGGCGCCGACCAGCAGCCAGATTGGCAGCAGCATCGACCAGGGTGCCTCGCGCACAGTCGCGGCGCCTTCCGGGACGGGTTCAAAGTAGGCCGCCTCCACAAGTTTCCAGACGTACAACAAAGCCAGTAATGAACCGATCAGCACCAGTATGGCCACTGGCCACAGGCCCTGCTCCAGCGTGCCCAGCAACAAATACCACTTGGTGATGAATCCGACGGTGGGTGGCACGCCGATCAGGCTGAGGCCACCGAGCACGATCGACGCCATGGTCCAAGGCATGCGTCGCCCCAGACCGGCGAAATCCCGCAAAGTGACACCGCCTATGCGGTACACGACTGCTCCAAGCGCGAGAAACAGGACGCCCTTCATCAGTGCGTGATTGAACACATGCAGCGTCGCCGCGATGACACCTGTGGTCGAGGCCAGACTGATGCCCAGCACCATGTAGCCGATCTGGGCGACGCTGGAATAGGCCAGCATGCGTTTGATGTCCTCCTGGAACACAGCGACCAGCGATGCGGTCAGAATACCTGCCAGTCCGAGGATCATCAGGATGTGGTCCAGCGGCATATCCCGCAGCGCGAACTCGAAACCGAAAACGTCAAACAGAAAACGCAGCAATGCATAGACTGCGACCTTGGTCGCGGTCGCGGCGAGAAACGCCGTCACCGCTGACGGGGCATAGGCGTATGCGTTCGGCAGCCAAAGGTGCAGTGGGAACATCGCCAGTTTGAGGCCGATACCCACCGTGAGGAACGCGAAGCCTGCCCGCACGGCGCGGGTTTCCAATACCGCCGGCAGCCGCTCCGCCAGATCCTGCATATTCAGCGTGCCGGTCATCATGTAAAGGAAGCCGATGCCGATCAGGATGAAGGTGGCGCCAATAGTACCCATCACCAGATATTCAAACGAGGCAGTCAGTGCGCGGCGGTCCCGCCCCATGCTGATCAACGCATAGGATGACAATGAAGAGATTTCCAGGAACACGAACACGTTAAAGGCATCACCTGTGGCGACGATGCCCGCAAGGCCGGCGAAGGCCAGCATGAAGGCGCCGTAGAAGCGCGCGATCAACGACTCGGGGATTTCATGAACCACGCTTTCCTTGGCCGCCACCAGCACGAGGGCGGGGATGGCGGTGACTATGAGCAGTACGTACGAGCCGAGGGTATCGATGCGGTACTCGATCCCCCAGGGTGGCTCCCAACCGCCTAGGTGGTAGCTGATGGTGCCGGTATCGCTAACCTGGGCCGCCAGAACGACCGCTGCGGCGAAGCTCAGCCAGGCAGCTGCCAGCGCCACAATCCATGCCGCGCGCGGGTGCTCGGTCAGTACGCACAGAGGCCCGGCCATCAGCGGGATAATGACCACGAGTACCGGCAGGTGATCCCACAGGGTCATTGGCCAGCCTGGTCCTCGCGGGTCGCATCGGCATCCAGCGGGGCCTCATCCTGCGCCAGGTCCTCGGCATGAATCTCGTCCTCTTCCACCGAGCCGTAGGCTTCATGGATGCGCACCACCAGCGCCAGCCCGACCGCAGTGGTGGCCACGCCGACCACGATGGCGGTGAGAATCAGCACATGTGGCAGCGGACTGGAATAGGCAGTCACGCCCTCGGCGATGATGGGTGCCTGACCCCCCGCCAGATTGCCCATGGTGATGTAGAGGATGAACACCGACGCCTGGAAGAGTCCCAGTCCGACGAGCTTTTTCACCAGATTACCCTGGGCAATGACCACATAGAAGCCGGCCATCATCAGGAATACGACGACGAGGTAATTAAAGTGCCCCGGCATAAAATTCATCGGCGGGAGCTCCGGCCGGAAAAGGCATAGAAGATCAGCAGCACGACCGAAAACACCGCGATACCGACGCCCAACTCCACCAGCAGGACCCCGAGGTGCTGGCCGTGGACCGGGTCGTCCGCCAGCGCTGAGTAATCCAGGAAGGGCCGGCCGGCGAGCAGTGAGTAAATGCCGACGCCACCGTAGATGAGGACGCCGACTGCGGCGAGACGGTGCAGCCAGCCAGGCGGCACCACGGCGCGGGCACTGCCATCACCGAACACCAGGTCGTACAGCACGAAGGCGGTCGCAAAGATCACGCCGGCTTGGAAGCCGCCGCCGGGACCGAAGTCACCGTGGAATTGAACATATAAAGCGAAGAGGACAATCAAGGGGATTAGAAACTTCGATACCACCCGCAGGACAAGATTTCCTTTCAAGGCGCCTCCTCCTCGTCGTCCCCGCCCGAAGAACGCCCTCCGAGCAACAGCAGTACCGCGATTCCCGCCGTAAAGACCACCGTAACC
>JABDRC010000321.1 GCA_013041945.1 Halobacteria archaeon | reverse complement strand
CCCCAATGGCAGAATCTGAAGGCGTAATCCGTTATCAACTCGATTATCTGCCGGGGAATCTGCCACAGGAGTTGGATCTTTCCGGCCTGCTGCTGTGGTTCGGCCGGTGCCGCGCCCTGGGACTGATTGGTCAGGACCCTGAGCGCTACGACGGTTTCGCTTACGGCAATATCAGCATTCGCGCCGACCTTGGCTTCGTGATTTCGGGCACCCAGACCGGAGGTAACGCCGGCTTGTCACCTCAAGACCTGGCCTGGGTGCAAGATTTCGATCCGGCACAAAACCGGCTCAAGGCGACCGGCCCCGCACGCCCCTCGTCGGAGGCGATGACACATGGGCAGATCTATCGGGCGTCCGCAGCGGCCAACGCTGTGATCCACGCCCACTCCGGTCTGATCTGGCGGCAGGCCCGGAGGCTCGGACTGGCGCTGACATCCCCAGAGGTCGGCTATGGCACGCCCGGGATGGCCGTCGAGGTCGAGCGCCTGCTGGCATTGGAGTCAGTGGACGTTGGCGCGTTCGCCATGGGCGGACATGAAGACGGTGTTGTCGCCTATGCTGCAGACATGGACACCGCAGGCAGGCTGATGCTGGACCTGCTCGGACGCGCAACCGCAATCGCCGCCAGCTAGTGGGCCATACGGGCGAAAGCCCTCGTTGGCCTCCGTTCGATCGTAGCTTAACCAGGCCATTACCGTGAAAGAAGAAGACAGCAAGACAATCTCTCTGGTGCTCGGCAGCGGCGGTGCCCGTGGCCTGGCGCACATCGGGGTCATCCGGGTCCTGGAGCGTCATGGCTGGAAGATCGGCGCTATCGCCGGCAGCTCCATGGGGGCGCTGATCGGCGGCTTTTATGCTGCCGGCAAACTCGACGACTACGCCGAATGGGTGCAAGAACTCACCGAATTCAACGTCTTGCGCTATCTCGACATCGCCTGGGGCGGGGCGGGCATGATCAAGGGCCAGATGCTGATGGAAACCCTGCAGCAGTTCGTCGGCAGTCATCGGATCGAAGACCTGCCCATTCCGCTGACCATCGTTGCTTCAGACGTGCTGGCCCGCAAGGAGGTTTGGCTCAATCGGGGCGATCTGTTCGACGCCATCCGCGCCTCGATCGCGGTGCCTACCGTGTTCACGCCCCACCTCATCAAGGGCCGACCTCTGCTCGACGGCGGTGTCCTCAACCCGGTACCCATCGCGCCCACCCTGCAGGACTCGACCGACGCGATTATCGCGGTCAGCCTCTCAGGCGTAGAGAAACGGATGGGGAAAAGCAATAGACGCGATACAGCGCCGAAGCATGCGAAGAAGCTGCGGCACCGTTATCAGGAACAGATCGAGGCCTTTATCGACGGGCTGCAGGAGCACCTCGGCTTCAACGGCGAACAGGAAGAAAGTCAGCCCAGCCTTTCTCTCGCCGACGCCGCCCTGTTGTCACTGGATGCGATGCAGGCAAGTATCGCGCGCTCCATGCTGGCGGCCTATCCGCCCGATCTATTGATCGAGGTCCCGATCAATACCTGCGCCGCACATGAGTTCTACCGTGCCGAAGAGGTCATCGCGGTGGGTGAATACTGGGCGAAACAGGCGATCGAACGATTCGATAACCACAACGATTGACCACATGGGTCTGCCTATCGCGCGGATACCAATTGCAGCATCCCTGAGAGCTCAGCCGCTTGTGAAACCGGCACGCGCCAACATGGCCAGGTCGACGCCGGCCTCGCCGGGCTGCGCCGCCTTGTCCCCAAGCAGCAGCCGCTCGAGATAGCGGGCAAGCAGGTCGACCTCGAGATTCACCCGTTGGCCGGCGACATAGCTGTCCATGATGGTTTCCTGCAGCGTGTGCGGCACTATATTGAGTTCGAAGCGCATGCCGTCAACCGCATTCACCGTGAGGCTGGTACCGTCGACGGTAATCGAGCCCTTGTGCGCGATATACCGGGCCAGTTCCTGCGGCGCCTCCATGGTGAAGCGGACCGAGCGCGCATCGTCATGCCTTTCAACGACCGTGCCCAGGCCGTCGACGTGGCCGCTCACCAAATGTCCCCCTAGCCGGGTCGCAAGCGTGAGGGCCTTCTCCAGATTTACCCGGCTGCCTGGCTTGAGCTGACCGAGACCGGTCAATGAGAGCGTCTCGCGCGAGACATCGGCGACAAAACCGTCACCGGGCAGCCCGACGGCCGTAAGGCACACGCCATTGACCGCAATACTGTCGCCCAGGGCGACATCCGCGAGGTCCAATTTTCCGGTCAGCACGCGTAACCGGGCATCGCCACCGCGCTGCTGGAGTTCCGCGACCTTCCCCACCGCCTCGATAATCCCCGTGAACATTCGTGCGTATCTCCGATCTTGCCGACTCGATTGGTAACAGACTGTCAAGATTGTACAGCCGTGGCAGGCCCCCGACCTAAAGTTGGCCCGGGCGATGCCGCTTCCTATCCACGGGCAGACAAAAGCTATGGAGTGACCGTGTTCAGCGTCGG
>JABDRC010000049.1 GCA_013041945.1 Halobacteria archaeon | reverse complement strand
AAAAAACCCCGCCGGTGGCGGGGCTTGCTGTGTCCTTGCAGATACGCCTCAGCCGGCGACGATGTCCACGAACTTGCGCTTCTTCTGACCACGTTGCACGAAGCGCACGGTGCCGTCAGTCTTCGCGAACAGGGTATGGTCCTTGCCGCAGCCCACGTTGGCGCCGGGGTGGAAATGCGTGCCGCGCTGCCTGACCAGGATGTTGCCGGCGCTGACCGTTTCACCGCCGTAGCGCTTGACGCCAAGCCGTTTGGCTTCCGAGTCGCGACCGTTGCGGGTACTGCCGCCTGCTTTCTTGTGTGCCATGCTGTGATCCTCTAAGTGCGAATCAGCCGGTAATACCGGTAATTTCGACTTCAGTGTAGTTTTGTCGGTGACCCATGCGCTTCATGTGATGTTTGCGACGGCGAAACTTGATGATCTCGACCTTGTCACCGCGACCGTGCGACCTGACCGTGGCAGTCACCTTGCTGCCTTCCACCAGGGGTGTGCCGATCCTGACCTGTTCGCCTTCGCCGACCATGAGGACCTGGTCGAACTCGATGGAGTCGCCTGCATCGGCATTAATGGTCTCGACCTGCAGGGTATCACCCTGGGAGACACGATATTGTTTACCGCCTGTCCTGATGACCGCATACATAACTGAAAATCCCGTGTCAATCGACGTCATTGTCGAAAAAGGCCGCTTATTCTAATGATTGCGCCGGTACAGGTCAATCGGTCCGCCGCCGGCTGCAACGGCCGGCCACCTGATATCGCCAGTAGCGCCGGGCGGTTAAGACCGTTAGACTTGTCGGCCTTGCACGAATATTCATCGCGGCGCTGCTGCACCCCGAAGAAGCGACAACATATGCTAAAAGTTGTTAAAAAACAAACAGATAAAAGTGGTATCGAGGCGACCAGGCTGCTGCTCCAGGATGATCTCGAAGCCGTCAACGGCCTGATTCGCGCCAGCCTGCACAGCGATGTTGCCCTCATCAACCAGCTGTCGCACTACATTATCAACAGCGGCGGCAAGCGACTGCGCCCCATGCTGGTCCTGCTGTCAGCGAATGCCTGCCGGTACGAGGGCGACCAGCATATCAACCTGGCCGCGGTCATCGAGTTCATTCACACGGCCACCCTGCTGCACGACGATGTCGTCGATGCATCGCAGCTGCGCCGCGGCAACATGACCGCCAACGCAGTGTGGGGCAACGAAGCGAGTGTTCTGGTGGGTGATTTCCTCTACTCGCGCGCCTTCGAGATGATGGTCAGGGCCAACGACATGCGCATTATGGAAATCATGTCGCACACCACCAATACGATTGCCGAAGGCGAGGTATTGCAACTGCTGAATTGCCATGACGCCGACACCACGGAATCCCGCTACATGGACGTGGTCAGCCGCAAGACCGCCCGCCTGTTCGAGGCTGCCGCCCGTATCGGCGCCGTGCTTGGCAGGCAACCGGAGGAGGTCGAGTCTGCCCTCGCCAGCTACGGCCTGCACCTCGGCATCTGCTTCCAGCTGATCGACGACGTGCTGGACTACAGCGCCTCTCCCGAAGATACCGGCAAGAATGTGGGGGATGACCTGGCCGAGGGCAAGCCGACACTTCCCCTGATCCACGCCATTCACCGCGGCACGCCGTCGCAGGCCAGGCTGATCAGACGCGCGATCGAAAATGGCGGCTATGACAACATGCAGGCCGTTTGCGCAATTATTGAATCCACGGGAGGCATCCCCTACACTGCGGAGATGGCTCAGCGTGAAGCTGACAAGGCGATCGCAGCCCTGGATCACCTGCCGGAATCAGCTTACAGGGACGCCTTGTACAACCTTGCAGAATTCTCGGTTAATCGAACATACTAACGGGCAGTAGCGCAGTCTGGTAGCGCACTTCGTTCGGGACGAAGGGGTCGGAGGTTCAAATCCTCTCTGCCCGACCATTTTCCATGACTAGTTGCTCCGGGTAAGTCATCATGAAAAATAAAAACGTACTTGTCTTGCTGGTGCTTCTTGCATTCCCCCTGTACGGCCAGTGCAGCGATGCGCTACCTGCAGACGCGGATACGCCAACCGACACGGCGGGCGTCGGAAACGACGTGCCCCTGTTCGATGAAGGCGACATCATCGAGGTGTTCGATCCGATCGAACCGGTCAACCGGGCTGTTTTCTGGTTCAACGACAAGGTTTATTTCATTGTCCTGAAACCGCTGGCAAGGGGCTGGCGCTATGCTCCCGAACCGCTGCGGATATCAATCAAGAATTTTTTCGATAACCTGCAGGCACCGATGCGCTTCGTGAATGCCGGTCTGCAAGGGAAGTTCCGTGCTGCCGGCACCGAACTGACGCGCTTCGTCACCAATACGACGCTCGGCATCGGCGGCCTGTTCGACCCGTCCAGGGAACACTTCGGCCAGCTTCCTCAGGACGAAGACACGGGACAGACCTTTGGTCATTACGGTATCGGTCCCGGTCCCTATCTCGTGCTGCCTTTCGTGGGCCCCTCGAACCTGCGCGATGGTGTCGGTATGTATGCAGATACCTACCTGGACCTGGCCTGGTACATGTGGGGACATCACAAACAGGACGACAATCACGATTATCTCGGTGCGCGCATAGCGGACACCATCAACTGGACTGCACTGGACAAGGATACCTATGAAGGCATCAAGCGCGACGCCCTCGACCCGTATCTCTTCATACGCGATGCCCATGCCCAGTACCGCCGCACCCAGATCAGGGACTGATTCACCGCCGGCTCCGCTTCACTCGTCCGGCCCTGCCGCTTTGGCCTGCTCCCAGAACCGGTTCAGCGTTTCCAGGCCCGCCGACGCCACTGTGACACCGGCCTGACTGCAGAGGGCCTCAACCTGCCCGAACCGCTATTCGAACTTGCTGTTGCCGCGTCGCAACGCGGCTTCCGGGTCAATGCCGGCATGGCGC
>JABDRC010000315.1 GCA_013041945.1 Halobacteria archaeon | reverse complement strand
GCTCGAAGATGCAACGGCTACCCTGGAGCGTCAGGTTGAAGAGCTGACAACGACAGCGAACGACCGGCAGGAAGAGTTGCTGGCACAGCTGGAGAGTGAACGGCAACGCAGCCAGTCTGCAGAGCAGAAACTCAGCAACAAGGAGCGGCAGATTGCATCGCTGGAGCAGGCGGCAGTAGCAGACGCTGAAACCCGGCAATTGCTGGACGAGGAGGCCGACCAGCTCCGCCAGCAGCTGGAAAATGCACAGGAAATGCTGCAGCAGCGCGAGGAACATGCACGGCAAATCGAAACGGAATATGCAGAATCGCTCAGCAAGTCCCACGGCGAGCTGACACGCAAGAACGATACCGAGAAGGAACTGCAGGGCCAGATCGACCGGCTGCGCAAGAAGCTCGAACAGGTGTCGCAGGACGGCCACAAGACCCGCGAAAGCTCGCTTGATGACCTGGATAGCCTGCGCGAAGAGCTCCATCACGAGCGCCAGGCACGGGCCGAGGAACGTGCGCAGATGGCTGCCCGCCAGCGGGAACTCAAGGAACAGCTTGCCAGCATCGCGACGCAGCATGAAGCAAACATTACTGACCAGTCCGGGGCCATCGAGCAGGCCCGCGATGCCGCCAGGGAAGAAGAGCGCTCACGTATACAAAGCATAATGGACAGCCATGCCGGGACCGAGGAACAACTGGTGCGGGTACAGGCAGAACTGCAACAGGCACACGAAGAGATCGCGGTGCTCGACCAGCAGGAAAAGGCGCGACGCCAGGCCGAGATCGATGCGATACAGGAGCAGAACGAACAGGCGGTAGCCGCGATTACCCAGCTCGAAAATCAGCTGAAACAACTGTCAAATGAGCGTGATGTCGCCCTGGAGGGCCAGCACGAACTCCGGGTGAAAATGAACGCATTGCGTGGCGAAGTCGAGGTCGCGCGTGGCCTGATGACGGCGGGCGGCAACGGCCGCCTGGAGGATCCCGCGCAGCTGCGCGCCGAACTCGAGGAAAGCCGCAAGAATGTAAAGATTGCCGTACGCCTGCGCGCGGAGGCCGAAGCCGCGCGTGAGCGGATGGCGGCCGAGGTACAGCGCCTGCGTGCATTGCCGGCGGGTAGTGTGGATACCGGCGAGCCCTTGCATGTGCCCTCACTGGATAAATTCGATCCGCACTCGGAAACAATCACGCCGGCGGCAAGCCTGCCGCCCTTGATATCCGAATCGGCGGTGTCGGCCGCGCGCGCCATGGGTGCGCGGGATCATCCACCACGCGGCAAACGTACAGCTGTCAAGGTTGTTGCGGGGGTGCTGCTCGTCAGTGTGGTTGGTCTTGCGGCGTGGCTGATGAGTGGCAAGGAATTGCCGCAGGTCGCGCAGAGGAACGTTACGAAGATGCCGGATGAGACGGCGTCCGTCGAGGTGCCGCTGCGGTCGCGGGAAGAGCAGGTCTCCGGCAAAGCGCCCGGATTCCCCACCGGCCGTGCGCCGCGGCCATGGCCGAAAGCCGATGTGAAGGAAGCCGGCGCCGGAACAGCGGCGGATTCCCGGCCAGCTGCACCGCTTGCGCAGCAGGCCGAGACGTTTGGTCCGGCCAGTCGGCCGGCACCTGCGCGTCCGGAATTTATCGGCCCGCAACCCTTGCGCAGCAAGCCGTCGTCTTTACCTGCCAAACCATCCATGCCGCAGGCAGCGGTTTTGTCACCGCCTGCACCGGCAGATCCGCCACCGGTCGGGCGATCATTCCGTGACGCATTGAAGGGCGGCGGCAAGGGTCCGGCCATGGTTGAATTGCTGCCTGCCAGTTTCCAGATGGGCAGCATTGGTAATTCTCTGAATTTCGACGAGGGGCCCCGGCACATGGTCATGATCAAGGCCTTCTCCATCAGCAGGCGCGAGGTCACCTTTGACGAGTACGACCGCTTTGCACGTGCCACCGGACGCCGCCTGCCCTATGATGAAACGTGGGGGCGCGGCAAGCGTCCGGTCATCAACGTGTCCTGGCACGATGCGGTGGCCTATACAAACTGGCTGTCGCAGCAGACCGGGCAGGTATACCGCCTGCCCAGCGAGGCGCAGTGGGAATATGCGGCGCGCGCTGGCAGTGTCTTCAGTTACTGGTGGGCCGACAGCACGGGCGGCACGCATGCCAACTGTTTCGATTGCGGCAGTCGCTGGGACGGCACGCAGACAGCGCCAACAGGCAGTTTCGAGGCAAACCGTTTCGGCCTCTACGATAT
>JABDRC010000314.1 GCA_013041945.1 Halobacteria archaeon | reverse complement strand
CCGAGACGCGCCTCGGCCACGTTACGCAGGGCCAGGAGGAAGAGTTCCTTGTCGCCGTCTTCAAGCGCAACATTCAGATAGCCTGCGGCTTCGACCGGATCTGCAAGTGCTTCAATCAGGTAGTCCTGGTAGGGGCGGCTTCTTTCCACTCAACTTCTCCGATAATCGATCCAGTAACGTTTGGCTCGCACGATATCCCGTTGTTGTGATTTCTTGCTGCCACCGCACAGCAACAGGATGATCGTCTTGCCTGAATAACCGAAGTAAATCCGGTATCCGGATCCGTAATGAATACGCAGTTCATGGACTCCGTCACCAACCGCCTTGTAATCGCCGGCCAATCCCAGCCTCAGGCGGTCAAGCTGGTTATGAATCCGGTCACGTGCCCGCTGGTCCCGCAGTTTTTTGAGCCAGTGGATGAACGGTGTCTTCCCGTCACGCGTGACGTAGTAACGGATCTCCATATCCGTCCCCCCAAAAACGTAGCTTATAAGCTACAGTGTGTCAAACACCCGTGGAGGGCAGGATGTCACCTGGCGGTATTACAAAGGGAGGGGAGAAGGATGAGTTACCTGTAGGCGCAGATCGCGTCCGCGACCTTGTTTGTCATTCCCGCGAAAGCGGGAATCCAGCCCAAAACATAGCCACAGAGACCACAGAGACCACAGAGAGTATCAAGTCGTTTCCCTCTCCCGCCGGGACGCCTGCAGGGAAGCAGGCGGTAGTGCGAAGCAGGGCGCCGGAGCCGAGAGGGCCGGTTATGCCTGCCCGGCGGCAGGCTGTGCCAGGGGCTCCGGTGTATCGCGGAACTGCAGTGCGGCCAGCCGCGCATAGAGACCATCTGCGGCGACCAGTTCGTCATGGCGGCCGCTGGCGACGATACGGCCGTGATCCATCACCAGGATCCGGTCGACTTTGCGGACAGTCGCCAGACGATGCGCGATCACGAGCGTGGTGCGCGCCTGCATCAGTTGTTCCAGCGCGTCCTGGACCAGGCGTTCGCTTTCGGCGTCCAGGGAACTGGTGGCTTCATCGAGCAGCAGCACGGCCGGGTCGCGCAGAATGGCGCGGGCGATGGCGATGCGCTGGCGTTGCCCGCCGGACAGCCGGACGCCGCGTTCACCGAGGAAGGTATCGAAGCCCTGCGGTAACTGGTCGAGAAATTCTGCCGCGTGCGCGGCTCTAGCGGCGCGCCGTACATCGGCATCGTCGACCCCGGGAAAACCGTAGCGGATGTTCTCCCAGGCATCGGCGCCGAAGATGACCGGGTCCTGCGGTACCAGCGCCATGCGCCGGCGCAGCGGCTGCGGATCGGCCTGGCGGATATCGACACCATCGAAACGAATCACGCCGGCGTCCGGATCGTAGAAGCGCAGCAGCAGTTGCAGCACGGTGGACTTGCCTGCGCCCGACGGGCCGACCAGTGCCACCTTCTGGCCGGATTCCAGGGTCAAGGACAGGTCGCTGAGCGCGGGAGTGTCGGGCCGCGACGGGTAACGGAAGGTAACATTGCGTAATTCAACCTCGCCACGTGCCGGCTCGGGCAGGGCCACGGGCGCGGTCGGTGTGGCGATCAGGGGTTCGGTATTGAGCAGTTCCAGCAAGCGCTCGGTGGCGCCGGCGGCACGCAGCAGGTCACCGGCCACCTCGCTCAGGGCACCCACGGAACCGGCGACCAGCAGGGCATAAAACACAAAGGCCGAGAGCTGACCGCCGCTGATGCGCCCGGCCAGTACATCATGGCCACCCACCCACAGGACGATACTGACGGCGACAAAGGTAAACAGCATCACCGTGGCCGTGAGCAGCGCGCTGACCCGGGTGCGCCGAATGGCGGCATCGAAGGCGGCCTCCACCTGCTCGCCGTAACGGCGCTGGTCGATGCGCTCATGACAGAACGCCTGCACGGTGCGGATGCCATACAGCACCTCATCGATCATGGCGCCGATATCGGCAATCCGGTCCTGGCTGTTGCGTGACAGGCGGCGCACCCGATGCCCGAGCAGCCACAGCGGTATGACCGCGACGGGGACGCCAAGCAATACCAGCAGGGCCAGCTTGCCGCTGGTGATGGCCAGCATGACCAGCCCGCCGCTGATCAGGAGCGCGTTGCGCACCGCGATCGCCAGCGTCGATCCGACCACCACCTGCAACAGCGAGGTGTCCGTGGTCAGGCGCGAGATAACCTCGCCGGTGCGGGTCACTTCGAAAAACGCCGGCTCCAGTCTGAGCACCCGGGTGAATACCGCCTTGCGGATATCGGCCACCACGCGTTCACCGATCCAGGTGACCAGGTAGACGCGGGCTGCCACCGAGGCCGCCATCACCGTGACCACCACCAGGAACAGCGCCAGCGCCTGGTTCAGCGCCGCACCCGAGCCGCTGCTGAGCCCCTGGTCGACGACCCGCTGCAGGACCACGCCGAAGCCGAGCACGGCGCCTGCCGCGATCAGCAACGCCACCACCGCCCCCATTACCGCACCGCGGTAGGGTTGCAGAAAGCTGAACAGCTGCTTCAGTACGCGCAGGTCACGGCTGGGCGGGCGCTGTTCGGTGAGTGTGGTTTGTCTGGCTCTTGGCATGTCGCCGGATTTCAGGTGTCGGTTGCTGCGGTCCAGTAAAAGGTGTCAGAACACATTTATTCCTGAATATAAGCAGAAAATGTGCTCTGACACCATTTCTGGTTCAACGACATTAGTCAATGCCTGTTAATTTGTATCGACGGAAAACAAGTGAAGGATGCTGGCCCTTTTTTACATTATGTTCTATGTCCTCATTGATTGCGCACACGCTTACCCGTGGGCGGAAACTCAAGCATGTACAATACCGCTGTCAGTTATGCACAACAGATTGGCGATGCCGAGCAACGAGACGATGCCATCCACATCCAGTAATTCGCGATCGGGATGAAAGGCAAGCAATGCATTGTCGCAAATCTCGATGTA
>JABDRC010000047.1 GCA_013041945.1 Halobacteria archaeon | reverse complement strand
ACGTCCCTGAAGAGCAGCATCTCGGGCAGCCGCTGCTCGGCACCGTCCGGGAAGCCGCAGCGCTCCGTAAACGCGGTCGCGTCGCGGTAGGTACCGAACAACCGGTCCCACACGGGTATGTCGCTGTAATTGAACGAGTGCACATCGTACTGGTGGTGGATGGAATGCAGCTCCGGCGTCTGCACGAAATATCTCAGCCAGCGGGGGGTTTTGACATTGGCATGATAGAAGTACTCGCCCGTTGCGGCGAAGAAGTTGTACCAGAAACTCGCCAGCAGGGAGACGCCCAGCACCGGGAACAGGATCACCGCCGTCAGGAACGAATTGACGAGGATCTCGACCGGGTGCTTGTAAAACGAAGTCAGCACCTCGATGCGCGACGCCGAGTGATGTACCTGGTGAAAGACCACCCACCAGCCGTTCTCGTGTCGCAGCCGATGCCACCAGTAAAAGACAAACGTGCCGGCAAACCAGCCAATGAACCCCTCGAGCGCCGGCGCCTGCAGCCCGGCCAGCCCCAGCAGTGAGGTGCCGGAAAAGAGGTCCAGCCAGAGTTTTCCGGTCAGCAGCGTGATGCCCAGCTGGATGAAGTTGAGCAGCAGGGCCCGGATATACCAGCCGGAGGAATGCGGCAGCTGACGCCCTGGAAGGAGCCGTTCCCAGAGCAGGAACAGGCTGGTCGAGAGAATCACCAGGAGGGTTGGAATCGTCATAACCCGTATATCGGCCAGGGCCGCCCGGGGTGCAGCCGCTCAGCCGGCCAGGCCGGCCCGGTACTGGTCCCTAGTACAGCGAGTAAGCCAGCCCGATCACGGCGCAGGCACCGATCACCGTAACCACCCCGACCTTGTAGCGAAACAGGGCAATGAAGGCAGCGGCACCGATTAACAGGGAAAATCCTTCAAAGGGCCCATCGAGACCCTCCGGCCACAGCACATGGTAGGCAAAGAATACCGCCAGGTTGAGGATCACGCCGACCACTGCGGCCGTGATGCCCGTCAGGGGCGCAGTGAACTTCACATCATGCCGCGTTGCCTCCACCGCGGGTCCGCCCAGCAGGATGAACATAAAGGACGGCAGGAAGGTAAACAGTGTTGCGATGCCTGCGCCGGCCGCACCGGCCAGAGCCAGCATTTCAGGGCCGAATATCTCCTTTGTCCAGCCGCCGACAAAGCCGACAAAGGCAACAATCATGATCAACGGGCCAGGCGTTGTTTCACCCAGTGCCAGGCCGTCGATCATCTGCGTGCCGTTCAGCCACAGGTAGTCTTCCACACCGCCCTGGTAGACGTAGGGCAGGACGGCATAGGCGCCGCCAAACGTAACCAGGGCCGCCTTGGTGAAGAACCAGCCCATCCGGGTCAACGTCCCCTCCCAGCCATAGGCCAGGGTCAACATGACCATCACGATGACCCAGATGGCAAGGCCCGTCAGCGCAATCGCAAACAACCGGACCCATTTCAGTTTCGCGTGATCGGGAACCGGCGTGTCATCGTCAATAAGGGCAGGTCCATATGACTTGTCCGACTCCGCGTGGTGTCCGCCGGCCCTGAACAGTTCAGGCCTGTAATGCGAACCGGCGTAACCGATGAGGCCGGCCATCAATACGATATAGGGAAACGGTACATCAAGGGCGAAGATGGCCAGGAAGGCCAGCACCGCCATGCCGCGCAGGACATTGTTCTTCAGGGCCCTCGAGCCGATCCGGTAGGCGGCAAATACCACGATGGCCGTCACTGCCGGCTTGATCCCGTACAAAATACCCTCGACCACGGGCACATCGCCATACACCAGGTAGATCCACGTGAGTGCAATGAGGATAAACAGGGACGGGATCACGAACAGTACGCCGGCAGCGATCCCGCCCCATACGCCATGCATCAACCAGCCGATATAGGTGGCCAGCTGCTGGGCCTCGGGCCCCGGCAATACCATGGTGTAGTTGAGCGCATGCAGGAAACGGTGCTCGGAAATCCATCTGCGCTTCTCGACCAGCTCCTGGTGCATCATGCTGATCTGGCCCGCCGGACCGCCAAAACTGATGAATCCCAGTTTCAGCCAGTACAGAAAAGCCTCCATGAACGGGACCGGTCCGGGCCGATGATCGATGTCTTCCGTAACCGTCGCCATTCAGTCATTTCCTGTGGTGTGCAGAGTTATTATCACGGACAGCGCATGAAACAGGCCGTGCGCCAGTATATCTTCAGCATGCTTTTCAGTCAGAAGATCGGAACCAGTTTGTGACCCTGTGTCTGCCAGCCGATCAGTGAAATAAACCCGTCACCCACCACCTCCATCTCGGGCAGGATAGTGTCATTGTCCACGTCGAAGACCCGGGTGGCGACTGCGCAGACTTCCATGCGGACACCGAGCTTTTTCAGCTCCCGTGATGATTCCGCAATGGAGGCCAGCTGTTCCTCGTATTCCATGGCCAGCAGATCATCCGGACGGGTACTCAGGTATTTCACCGTTTCGCCAATGAAGACAAGCACCATGTCCGGTGTCACGCCCTGCCTGACCAGGCCCTCATGCGTGCCGCGGATGATGTCCAGGTAAAAGGCGGTTTTATTCGGGTTGGTGAAATCGATCAGGAACACGCTCCTGGTTTCCCCAACTCCGTTCAGGGCGGCAGAATCGTCGATGGTCTTTCCCGCCTGGGCAGGCAGGGCGACAAACAACCCGCCCGTAACAAACATCACGACTGCAAGAATCTTCTGAAGATTTTTCATGACCTCACCCCGTTGTTATATGTGTGCAGTTACCCGGCGCAGCGGAATACTACTTACCCTGCTCATCGATGGCCTGCCGTTGTTTTGCAGCAGCATCATCGAGCGTCTGCTCGATCTCTTCGGCGTTATCAATCGTCCTGACCTGGGACTCGAACACACTGTCCTGATCCTGCCCCACATTCACGTTGCTGTCTTTTTCTGAACAGCCCATCGCCAATATGAAGATCGCGCAAACAAGATAGTTTCGCTTCATGATAATTCCCTCCTGTTCCATTCGGTCACGGGACCGGTCGACTTGTCGGCTATGATTTACCCGGAAAATCGGCAAGGCAGCAACGGCCTGACGGATTGCTGGTTATACAGGAGCACATGGGTTCGCCCGTCTTCTGCTCGACAAACTCCCTGGCCGAATCATCCTGCTCAGCCTCACCCCGCGTTACGCCAAAACAGTAACACACCAGGCTCTCTGCCTTATTTTCCTTTATACCCACGCGTGTACGCAGTGCGGACTGCGTAAATATGGCTCCGTCCTGGCCAAAGTACACAACCTCGCAATCAGGGTCGGCACAAAAATAATACCCCTGCTCCACAATTTCCGCTTTCCATGGCGC
>JABDRC010000304.1 GCA_013041945.1 Halobacteria archaeon | reverse complement strand
GCCCGAGCCGCACGCGGTCACCTTCATCGACCAGCAGCGTCGGCAGGCGCTTGTAGGTGCCGTAGTCCCGGCCGAGTACGGCCACCCGCCGGATGTCCGGTCCGGGATAGATACGCTGTTCCGGTTTGCCGGTGACGGGAATATCCAGCCCGCGCTTGATTCTGATCATAACCGTTGTGTTGTTGTGTAACCCGGTCGCTGCTGCCGCAGGCGAAGCATAGCGCACGAGCGGGACGAAATTACACCACCTTGATGACGATCTGCAGCTCCTCTGCGTGGTGGCTGTCAGCGTTCACAACGGGCAACCGGGCCGCCCGTTCCGCTAATCAATTCGCCGGATGCAGGCGGCTGATTGTATGACTGTCCTGTCACGACACGGACGACGCACCGCCCGCCGGTCGGGCTCAGTCTTCCAGCGTGATCACCCGGATCAGGTCGGTGCCCCCGGCTGTCTGATGGTGGCCCGCCGTCGATACCACGGTATCTCCCGACTTCAGATAGCCCAGTTTCCTGCCCTGCTCAATGGCGAAGGCAATACGTGCGCGGTCTGACGGCTCGCCCTCGTACAGTACCGGTATGACGCCCCAGTTCATGGACAGTTTATTCGTCACCTTGCGGGAGGAGGTGAGCGCGAGGATCGGAATGCCGGGGCGGTATTTCGAAATCAGGCGCGAGGTGAAGCCGGTCTCGGTCAGGCTGATAATGGCCGCGGCCTTGAGGTGCCTCGACATGCTGACCGCGGCCTGGCTGACGGCCTCGGTGATGACGTTCGACGGGTGCGGATTGAAGCGCTGCAGATAACCGAATTCATCCAGCGAGGCCTCGGCGCGTCGTGCGATGGTGGCCATGGTGCTGACGGCCTGTATCGGGTACTTGCCGACGGCCGTTTCGCCGGAGAGCATGATTGCCGAGGTGCCGTCGAGGATGGCATTGGCCACATCGCTGGCCTCGGCCCGGGTCGGTTTCGGGTTGCGTTCCATGGAGGCGAGCATCTGGGTGGCGGTAATGACGGGTTTGCCATTGGTCACCGTGGTACGAATGATGTGTTTCTGGGTGGCGGGTACATCGGCCAGCGGCAATTCCACGCCCATGTCACCGCGTGCCACCATGATGCCGTTCGCGACATTGACGATTTCCTGCAGGTTTTTCACGCCGGCCTTGTTTTCGATCTTGGCGATGATCGGGATGTTCACATCGTTCTCGATGAGAATCTCGCGCATCTTGTTGACATCATCCGCCGTCTGGATAAAGGAGGCCGCGATGTAATCGACATCGTTCTCGGCGGCAAAGCCCAGCTCCCGCTTCACATCCTCCCGGTTCTCGGGACTGACGGCGCTGAGTGCCAGCCGTGTTTCCGGCAGGTTTACGCTCTTGCTGTCGCCCAGCCGGCCACCATGCAGGACGCGACAGTGGATGGCGCCGTCGCTGACGTCGTTAACCACCAGCTCGATGGCGCCGTCATCGAGCAGGATGGGCGTGTCGGTCCGGACTTCCTCCGGCAGTTTCCGGTAGGTCACCGATACCCCCTGTGCATTGCCGACCCGTTCATCGGTGTACAGGGTGAATGTCGCATCCGTCTGCAACTCGACCGATCCCGCTTCGATGGGGCCGGTACGTATTTCGATACCCCGGGTATCGATCATGATGGCGATGCTTCTGCCAACCAGTTCAGATGCCTCGCGCAGGCGTTTGATCTGTTCCCTGTGTCCGTCGAGGTCGCCGTGCGAGAGGTTCAGGCGCGCCACGTTCATGCCGGCCCTGATCATGGCGACAAGCTTGCTCACCGTATTGCATGCCGGGCCGATGGTGGCAACGATCTTGGTTTTTCGCTGTACGGGGGTGTCGCCGATGGTGTCAGTCATGCGCGTGGGGCTTTTGCCGGGTGTTTGGGGGCAGGTTTCTGTGCATTGCCCCGTCATTCTACTGCGTTGTTTGTCCAAACAGAAAATTTTCTCGTCGCCGGGCCGCGCCCGGCAGGCCGTGACCGGCGGGATGGCACAGGCCGGGCTGCCCGGCGCCACCGGAACCCGGCCATGCCGGTGTACAGCGTGCGGCGCCCTGTTGTTCGGCTGTACGGGGCAGGGAGCGGCAGGGGGCCGATTTCATGTACTATGCCGGTTGTTGCGTATCGATACAGATCAGGCCGGGCAGTATCGCCAATCATACCGGACAGACCTTGAGCGAATTTCTCCTATCGCCGTATTTCATTGCTGCCCTGTTTTTTTTCGTGGCGCTGGCCTATTCCTCGGTGGGACTGGGCGGAGGTTCTTCCTACGCGGCCCTGATGGCCATCGCCGGCTTCAATGCGGCGACAATCCCCATGATCAGTCTGCTGCTCAATCTGCTGGTCACCTCGATCGGCAGTTATAATTTCATTCGCCGCCGGCATGCGAATTTTCGCCTGCTGGCACCTTTTTTGTTGTCATCTGTGCCGATGGCCTACCTTGGCGGTGTGCTGCAGTTGCCACAGGAGTTTTTTTTCCTGTTGCTGCTGGTGTCCCTGCTGTTTGCGGCCGCGCGTATCTATCTGTGGAAAGATAC
>JABDRC010000040.1 GCA_013041945.1 Halobacteria archaeon | reverse complement strand
AGCCGGTCGTGCTGGTCGGTCATTCCGCCGGCGGGATCGTGGCGCGTACCGCCCTGGTTCGCGGTGACAACAAGCACGTCAGGGCGCTGATCACCATCGCCAGTCCGCACCTGGGCACGGTGCGTGCAGAACAGGCGCTGGATGCTACGGACATCCCGTGGCCGCTGTCGATCATCCCGGACATCCTGGCCGGTGATACCTATGACATTGCCCGGCATTCACGCAGCCTGTATGTCGACCTGGTAAGGCCCCGTCCCGGCAGCCTGCTGTACTGGCTGAATACCCAGCCGCACCCCGATATCGGTTATTTCTCCATTGTGCGCGGCGAGGACGCGGAGGGGTGGGGCGATGTCGTCGTGCCGTCCTACAGCCAGGACATGAACAACGTCCCGGTGCTGCGCGGGCGGTCATCGCTGATCACCATCAAGGCAAACCACGGACTGGGGCCGCGCGATGGCAGCATTCTCGTTAACCTGATCGCAGATCTCTGAACAACCGGCGTATCCCCGTCAGTGCGGGAGGCACAAGACACGAAGCAATCTCCAAGTATCCGGAAATAAATTGAAAAGATTGCCTCATCGTGCCCGCAATGACGGGAAATCTAAAATTCACGGGGACACCCCCGCTTGCAGGGCTGCTCGCCGGTTGCCGATGCCGGCATCCCTGTGAATTCCGGGTAAGGACGAAATATCCCGTGGAATCATGCAGTTAAAGGCGGCGGCTGACCCGGGCTGCCGCTGTCACCGCTTGCCTGCCGCCACCGGCATTCCTGCATGTTTCTCAATTTAGTTCAACGATTTTCTGCCGTTACAGGGTGGGTCGGTAACCACTACTTCAGCGGAAGAAGAATGCCACGCTCGAGCATCAGGGAAATCTGGAAGAGAGAACATCTCGGACTGACCATGATCATCGCCTCACTGGCGGTTATCATGGTCACGCTGTTCCTGCTGTTCAGTTACCAGCACAATGCGCAGGTCAGCCATATCCGCGAGCAGGGTTCCAGCCTGGCCCGGGTCATTTCGCGCATCCCCTACGACAAACTGGTAGCACAGCCCGGCCAGACCGGTACGCTGTCAGTGCTGCAGCATACCGATGTACAGACCGGCTTTGCCTATGTGGCGGTGGTGGACGCCGGGGGCGTGCCGGTCGCCGAGGTGACCGCGCCGGGTGTGCTGGTGCCGTCCAGCCTGCCGCCCGAGAGTCCGGCCGCATGGCTGGGCGAACGCACCCTGTCACTGCAGGGTGACGGTCGCAGCGTCACTGAATTCTATGCGCCGCTGCTCGAGCAGGGTGATATCGCCGGCTATGTCAGGCTGGGCTATTTCCAGCCGGGATTTGGACTGAAGACCGACCAGCTGCCCCTGTTCGCCAGCTTTGCCCTGCCCATCTTCCTGCTGACACCGCTGTTTTATTTCCTGTTGCGCCGCGAGGTCCGGCCGTTTCGCGAGGCGACCGACCGTCTCGGCAGCATCGTGGGCAACAATATTCCGCTGGGCAAGGTGGAGGTGACCGCCAGCGATGAACTGCAGGGCTTCATGGACCGCTTCAACCATTTCGTGGGGGCCGTGCAGGACCGCATCGGCCAGCTGGAGGCGGACCGGAGCGAGCTGGAGACATCCACCAAGCTGCTGGGCTTCAAGCGTGTACGGATCGAGTCCGCATTGCAGTCCTTTCCCGAGGCGATCGTCGTGCTCGACGAAAGCGGCGTGGTGAGCCTGGCGAATTCCAGGCTGGAAAACATGGTCGGTGTACCGGTGGCTGAAATCATCGGTCGCAAACCGTCCGAGTGGTGTAACGATCCGGAGGTCGTGGCATTCCTGTCGGGTAATGTGCCGAGCGGCATGCGTGGTATGCACACGAATACCCTCGAGTTTGTACCCTCGGGCACTGCCGGCAGGACGATCAGGATCGAGCCCTATCCGCTGTTCTCGCCCAGGGACGTCAACGAGGTGCTCGGTACGCTGGTGGTCTTCAGGGACGTTACGGCCGAGAAGCTCGTACTCAACAGCAGTGGCGAGTTCATTGCCCACCTGTCGCACGAACTGAAAACGCCGCTGAACGTGCTGGCGATGTACAGCGAGACCCTGCTCGGTGACGGTGTGGACAACGCTCAGGTCAGGGTCGAGGCGGCCAACGTCATTCACGACGAGGTCGAACGCCTGGTGATGCTGATCAACAACATGCTCAGTATCTCCAAGATCGAAATGGGCAGCATGAGTATCGAGCGCAAACGGGTGAAGTTCAGGGACCTGCTGCAGGATGTATTCGAATCCTGTGCGCGCACCGGCCGGGAGAAGGGTATCGACTTCAGGCTCAACCTGCCCAGGGAAATCAGCCCGGTGGCCCTGGACAAGAACCTCATGCGGATCGCGCTCAACAACCTGCTGACCAACGCGATCAAGTACAGCGATCCGGGCGGTATGGTCTCCATGACGGTCGAGGAAAGCGAACAGACGCTGCGGGTGTCGGTAAAGGACAACGGCGTCGGTATTTCGCCCGAAGACCAGGACAGGATCTTCGACAAGTTCTTCCGTTCGGAGAATGAAGCGGTGCGCAAGCGGTCGGGCCACGGGCTCGGCCTGTCACTGGCACGCGAAATCATCCAGCTGCATCACGGCACGCTGGACGTGAACAGCACGCCCGGTGCAGGCAGCGAATTCATAATCGAGTTCAGCAAGGAAGCGAACCTACTCAAACAGGCGGTCTGAAAATGAAACGTATATTAATTGTCGATGATGAGCCGCACGTGATACGCATCATGCGACTGGCACTGGAGAACTCCGGCTACACCGTGGATGAGGCGGCCCATGGCCTGCAGGCGCTCGACTATCTGCAGGACCACTGCCCCGATGTCATGATTACAGACATCGACATGCCGCGCCTGAACGGCAGGGAACTGTGCCTGGAAATCGAGCGCACCATGCCTGACCGGCCGTTTCCCGTCTATGTGCTGACTGCGCGCGCCGAAGACGAACACCGGGAGTGGTCATCCGCACTGGATAACCTCTATTTCATGGAAAAGCCCGTCAGCATACGGCGCCTGCTTGCCGTGCTGGATGACCATTTCGCCAATTCGGTAACAACAGGGGAACAGCCATGCCGGTCAGCGCACTAGCATCACTGGACACCAGCCGGTACATCGCGCTGTTGCGGGAATCGCTTCCCGAGACGGCGGATATATTCATGCGGGACGCGGCCGGAACCCTGGTCAGCAAGCAGACGGGCGGCGAGCCGGCAATAAACGAACACTGTGAAGACAACTGCGCAGCCTGTCCGTTGCGTACCATGCGTCTGGACCGGTCCCTGCAGGTAGGCCGGGATGCAGACGCTACCTGTTATTCCAAGATGATCTTTACACCGTCCGATGAAATCGCCGGGTCGCTGTCTGTCGTGGTCCCTGCCAGTCCGGAAGTCGGAACACCGTTGTCCACGGCCCAGGTGGAGCGCATGCTGGATTCCGTCGTCACCTGTATTGAAAGGGAGCTGCGTCTGACCATCGAGCTGGATGCGATGGCACAGGAGCTGGCGGGCCGCTACGAGGAGCTGAATCTCGTCTACGAAAACTCCGACGAGGATTCCATCACGGAGAGTGACACCGATGTGCACAACAGGCTGGTCGAGGATTATGTCGATTACCTCGGTGTGGACCTGGTCGCGCTGGTGTTCCCGTCGCAGAGCCGTATTTTCATCGCATCCGGCAGGGATGATCCGATAACGGACCCGTATGGCATTATCAGGGATGTCGCTGACAAATATCTCCCGCATGCAGAGGGAGGCAACAACCTGCTGCTGCTGAACGATTTCAATGACAGTGCTGCCAGGGAGCTGGGGCTGGATGTTCCCTACAAGATCATCGCCACGCCGGTGCAGAACAACCGGGGGGAGATCGAGGGCATACTGATTTGCCTGAACCACCTGTACCGGGCGGATTTCTACAACAGCGACAAGAATTTGCTGTCCGTCATGGCCAGGAAGGT
>JABDRC010000298.1 GCA_013041945.1 Halobacteria archaeon | reverse complement strand
GCTGCAGCAACCAGACACCCATGCGTTGCGCGCCACGTTTGCCCCGGTCCTTGAGTGGACGGTGATAATCATCGGTTCCGGCGTCCCAGTCGGACTTGCCGTGTCGGAGAATCAGCAGTTCATGTGTCATGGTAATCACCCGCCATCGAGTTATCCTGTCAGTATCTCTTCAATACAACGGCGGGCCATGCCGGAAAAATCAATGCGCCCGCACGCCTCGTAGACGACAACCTGCCCTAATGTATCCAGATAAGCGGGCTCGTCAAAGTCATCCGTATCCCGCTGAAAGCGTCCGTCCGGGTACGAGTAAAACGGCCCCGGTGATTTCATCAGCGCGGCCAGCAAATCAGGCCGCTGTGCCAGATCGACCGCCCTGACCGTCAGTTCGGCGTCGGCATCGCGCTGCCAGTTGAGTATCAGAACAGCTGCCAGTGCCGCCTGCTGGACGATGCGACCGTCGCCGTAAACACGGTCGACGTAGACGTCATACTTGTCTTCCAGTTCCCACAGTTGCTGCGACGGCATGTTCAGCAGGGCCTCCCGCTGCCGGGCAGGGATCAGGCCGTGCAGTTTCGGATTATGCACGATGGTACCGGGATTGACGCGTGGCAACTTCGGAATGCCGCGCGCCCCGACACCGTCCGGGCCGGCGCGTATAAACAGGCGGTCATTGGTCAGGTAGGACACCGCATCGTCAGCGAGCATATGCAGCATGAGGGTTGATTTGCCCCCGCCGGAGAAGCCGGCGATACCCAGACCCCGGCCCTGGTAAACCAGTCCGGCCGCGTGACATATCAGCCAGCCACGGTGCTGCAGCCAGTTCATGTACTGTGAATTGATGTAGTTGATGACCTGGTTTGCATACTGGATGCAGGGGCCGGCGGCAATCCGGTGAGGCTCGCTTTGCAGGAACACCATGCCGGTACGGACCTTGCGTACGACACGCCCGCCGGGCAGATCCGCATAGCTGTCCTTGCGTCCGGTCTTGCCCGGTTCGCGCTTCCAGTCGACAAACGCCAGCCCTGTTTCAGGCGCATCACGTTCGATGGCAATGATGTCGATCTCCGGCACTGTCGCAGCAACGGCGACATGGGAAAAATAATCGGCAAGCAGGGCGATCAGTTCGGCCGAATTGGAACGCAGCCGCAGCGTGCAACCGCCCGGCGCCAGGCAGAGTTCATCGGCGCACAGTTCCGCCCCGCCCTGCAAATCGCTTGCGACAGATTCCAGTGTGTCGTTCATAACCATCCCGTCACGGCCTCAGTCCTTCAGTTCATTCAGTACATACTGTGTATATAACTGCGCGGCATCGATACCGATGCCCTCTTTCGCGCCACGAAAACCGCCGAACGCGGACACCTCGAAGACGATCGGACCATCACGGGTCTCGGCCACATCCACCGTGGTGAAATCCATGCCGAACGGCACCTGGGCGCGTCGTGCAAGATCGATCACACTGTCGTCCGGCTCATGTGGTGCATAGCGGCCGCCACTGTGGATCGTCGTGTTCCAGGCTTCATCGCCCGATACCCGGGCATAGCTGCCGAGATATTCGCCACCCAGAAAAACCATGCCCAGATCGCGTCCCGGCAGGTCAAGCTTCTGCTGTATATACATCATCGGGTTGTCCGCATGAAATGTACCTATCGCGTGTTCGATCTGTGCCACATCGTCGCCGGCATCGATCACGCACATGCCGCGCGCCTTGGTGGAATACAGCGGCTTGAACACGGCACTGCCGAACGCCTGGACGGCACTGACCGCCGCCGCGATATTTTCCGTAACCCGGGTGGCCGGCATGGGTATGCCGGCGTTGCGCAGTGTCACGGTACAGCTGAGGCGGTCAATCAGACGCAGCATATTCTCCGCACGGCTGAACACCCTCACACCCGCCGCTTCGGCCACCCGCAGCAACTCCAGCCGGTCCAGGGTGTTGGGACTGTAGCGGGCGCTGATCTTCTTGACGATCAGCGCATCCAGCCGGCACAGATCCGAATCCCCGAACAGCAGCCGCCGCCGCTCCAGGTCGAGACTGACGCTGTCCATGTCGATGACCAGCCGGTAACCGGTTGCCGCCTCGACGGCATCGGCCAGCACCTCGGTGGACCATTTGCCGGGTATTCCGACCACGCCTATGCGGTAATCAGCCAATGAAGATCTCCCTGACGGGCACCCGGAACGACTTCTGGTCGGCGGATTTCGTGGCCAGCACCTGCTCGATCAGGTAACGCGAGCGCAGAAACATGGCGCTCGCCAGCGATTTGTCCAGGATAAAGCGGGTCGACGTGGCAAACGAGCGCGCCAGCCCCAGCGCCAGCCGCAGCTCGAACGTGCGGTCACCGGACTTGCGTGCAAACGTCGATGCAAAGCGGTAGAACTCGTGGGTAAGTTCCAGTATCCGCCGGCGCATCGGCGCATCGAATATCTGCAGGCGATAATTGGACACCATAAAGACCGAGACATCCTGCACGTAGTCCATGTAGCGCGAACGGTGCAGATCGATGAAACTGATCTTCTTGCCGACCGGGTCATAGATAATATTATCGACGTTGAAATCGCCATGAATATAAACGGAGAACGGCGGACTGATTTTCGACTCCCTGGCGTGTGCCTTTTTCAGCAATGCGCCAAACGAGGGCACCGGCTGGCCGCAGATGTCGCCGTCACGCTGGCGAAACTCCGGATGGATCATGTACACCTCCTCCAGGCGCCTTGACAGCTGGCGCATGAAACCGGCTGCAACCGGTTTCCCGGAGCGGGTTTCCTGCCACACCCTGGCCATGGTTGCGTTCAGCTGCGCCAGGGTTTCTTTCAGCAAGCCGGTTGATTCATGCAACAGCACCTGCTCGAAGGTCAATCCGGCCAGGTGTTCGATCAGCAGCGAGGCAGACTGGCCGCGCTTCCGGTAGGAAAGAACCCGCGGCGCAAGCCCCGGAAATTTTTCCTGCCAGCTTTTCAACCCCTTGCGTTCTTCGCGCAGCTTGTGCTTCTTGCCGTCCTTGTAAATCGCGACATAGTCGCCCGCTCGTCCGTCCGGCAGGCCAATGCCCGATATCCCGCTGCCGGAGCGTGTCTCGGCCAGCGGCTCGACCACCAGTGACGACGGGTCGTCAACCTTGTCCAGCTGTCCGACCGATGCGCGCAGGGAGTGGTAGCGCTCGATATTCATGGGCTGCCCGAGGTTGGCGGAAATGATGGCCTCACTGATATCCAGCAATGCATCACCCATCTGGTCGACATCATGCGCCATGAGCAGCCCCGTCACCAGGTCCTCGGTATGTTTGCTTTTCTTCAGGCCGGCCGTGTATTTCTTCATCAGCCGGTTATACGCCTTGTCCAGCTCGGGCTTGATCTGGCCGATTTTCATGGCAAGCCGGGTATCATTACTGCGCACTGCGGGCTCTATCCGGTCGATTGTCCTGGCTGTTTTTTTCAACATGAACCGGTAGGTTTCCGCCCCCGGCCAGCGGCGGCTCTCCAGCTGCTCCAGCTGCTTCACACATGCACGGCACAATCCGCTGATACGCTCCAGCTCGGTTGCAATGGACTCGATGGCGCGTGCCGTATTGATGTCCGACGCAGACCGTCCCGGTCTGGCAGTACGATTCTGGCAAGCCTCGTGGATACGCAGCATCAGATTATAGGCGTAGCCGCTACGCTCGAGGATTCGTTGCGCATCCGCAAGTGAGGCCGCCTTGAAGCACTTCCGCAGAGTTGCAACCTGCGAGCCGACCTCGGTAATCAGGAATCGCAGGTTGTCACGAATATTCTTCGGGATCCGCATTACCAGTCAATACTCCCCAGGTAAGTCGGGCCTGGCCTGTCAGGAACCCCGGAGAGGAAGGCGGCCAGTGACCGTGGATACAGCGGCATGCCGGCCAGCTCAGCCAGCCTGACCCAGACCACCGCAACCTGGTGTTTGTCCGGGTGATGGCCGTTGCACGGTGCATAGTCGCCGGGAATGCTGCAATCGAACAGAAACTCGACCAGGTGCCGGGTGCTTGCCGGCGAGGTATCACGTGGCTTGAACGTATCGGCCACATGCACAAGGTCACGGATCTGTACGCGGGTGCCGATTTCCTCGAAGCACTCCCGGACCAGGGCCTGCTCCAGGGTTTCGCCGAGGTCCTGCCCGCCGCCCGGCAGGGCGTAGCGTTCACCCTCCGCATAACCCTCTTTGCGCAACAACAGGATGCTGTTGTCCCGTACGATGACTGCACGGGCAGCATTGCGTATTGGCGGTGTCAGCGTATCCATGAAGCCGTTTTTATTTTACTGGCATGCATATATTGTTTAGTGTAATGGAATATGATGGAAGCTGTACATTCGGACATCGATTGCCGGGCATGCCGGCAGGCACAACATTAACATTCAGGGATAAGGCGGAAGTCGAAAAGTGGCTGCAAACAAGCCGGTACGCATCACTCGCACGGCAAGGTTGCCGGATCCGGTAAAAATCGGTCGTTACCTGAAAGCGCCGGAACTCGGTCCGCGCATGCTGTTTTTCAGCGGCGGCACCGCACTGACCGGCATCAGCCGCAGTCTGAAGCGGTATACGCACAATTCCATTCACCTGGTAACACCCTTCGATTCCGGCGGCAGTTCGGCAAAGCTCCGCAAGGCATTCGACATGCCATCGATCGGCGACCTCCGCAGCCGCCTGACCGCCCTGGCCGACGAAAATATCACCGGGAATCCGGAGGTGTACAAGCTGTTTGTCTATCGCTTTCCGTCAACAGGAAAGGATCGCGATCTGCTCACCCGGCTGGAACTCATGATCAGGGGCAAGGAAGCGCTGGTCGCGGCAATCCCCAATCCCATGCGCAGGCTGATCCGCAACCAGCTCGGCTATTTTCGTGAAGCGATGCCGGATGATTTCGACCTGCACAGTGCCAGCACCGGCAACCTGATTCTTGCCGGCGGTTACCTGAACAACCACAAGCACCTGGACCCGATTATTTTCCTGTTTTCGAAGCTGGTCAATGTGCTCGGCACGGTACGTGCCGTGGTCAACAATAACCTGCATCTGGCGGCCCGTCTGGCTGATGGCAGCTGCGTTACCGGACAACACCGCCTGACCGGCAAGGAAACCGCACCACTGGCATCACCTGTCAGCGAGCTGTTCTTGTCGGGAGATCCGGACACGTACGTCCCCGCTACCGCTGAAATGCGCAAGAAGAACCGCAGGTTGATAGAACAGGCTGAACTGATCTGCTATCCACCCGGCAGCTTCTATACCAGCCTGGTCGCAAATCTCCTGCCACAGGGTGTTGGCCCGGCCATTGCCAGGGCCGATTGCCCGAAAATCTACATTCCCAATCTCGGTCATGACCCGGAACAGATCGGGATGTCCGTGGAAGATTCTGTACTGACGCTGCTTGATTACCTGAAGGCCGGCAATGGCGAAAACGGCAAGCTGCTTGATTTTGTCCTCATCGACAGCAAACGCGGCAATTACGCACCACCCCTGCCCGGCCCGGCCCTGCAGGACCTGGGTGTCGATGTCATCGATACACGCCTCGTCAGCAAGCAGAGTGCGCCCTGGTACGATACCGAATTGCTGCTCTCGGTCCTGTTGTCGCTGACCTAGTCAGCGGCTGCAACCAGTCTGCGGATGACGATCCGCTCGATGGTCTTGCTGGACGCCTTAACAATCGTGACCTCAAGATCGTCGATGGTGAAAACCTCCTGTTCCTTCGGTATGTATTCGATATGTGACAGCACCCAGAAGCTGACCGTATCGGTTGGCTTGCCCGGCAGTTCCATGTGGAAGAACTCCTCGACCACACGCAGCTCCGTAACGCCATCGACGCTGATCTCGTGTTCGGAAATCCGGGTGATTTCCTGCGGAGCAATATCCGTTTCGTCATAGATCTCGCCCACCAGCTCCTCCATGAGATCTTCCATGGTCACGATGCCGCGGACCGTGCCGTATTCGTCCACCACGCTGGCAAGTTGCCGGCTGGTCTTGCGCAATTGCTGGAACAGCTCGGCGATGGTCTGCTGCTGCGGCACATACATCATCTCATGGGCTATATCATTCAGGGTCGTGTCAAGATTTCCGGAAGCCAGGGCCTCCAGCAGATCGCGCAGGAACAGGACCTTTCTCAGGTCATCGGGATGCTTGCCGTAGAGCGGGATACGCGAAAACGTCGCACCGGTAACCCTGGCCAGGGCCTCGCCCACCGTCTGGTTACCATCCAGCGCGAAAATCCTGCCATGCGGGGTCATGACATCCCGGACCTTGAGATCATTGAATGCAAACACGCGCTCGATTAACTTGCGTTCAGCGCGCTCGATGCTCCCCTCCTTCTCCGCATAACTCAGCATGCTGATGACCTCCGATTCGGTCACGGTGGGGTCCCCGCGCCCGCCCGTCATGCTGTATACCCAGGTGGTGAGATGTCCGAACATCCACACAAACGGAAACATCAGGCGCATGAATCCCAGCATCGGCAGGGCGATGAACAGTGATATCCGTTCCGGGTAGCGCGTCGCCAGGCTCTTCGGTGTAATCTCGCCGAAAATCAGTATCACCATCGTGAGCACGCCCACGGCAATGCCCGGACCGGCGCTGCCGAACCAGCGTGTGGCCATGACGGTGGCCATTGCCGAGGCCGCGATATTGACCAGGTTATTGCCGATCAGGATGGTGGTGAGCATGCGTGACGGGTCCGATTTGAGCCGATACAGGGCATGCGCCCCGCTGCGGCCCTCCTTGACCAGGGCATCGACCCGGGCCATGGACAGGGCTATCAGCGCCGTCTCGGAACCGGAAAACACCCCCGACAGGAACAGCAGCACCACCAGTCCGGCAATCTCGGTCATGCGAGTGACCCCGGCATTACGCCACCCCGCATGAGGTTGCCGTCAGCCCCGGGCTTGCGGTAGACACCAGGCGCCATCATGGGTGTTGCAGACCGTGCCTGCAGATGCAGGGCTCGCCGTCCCTGCCATCAATATTGACCTGAATCAATGCCTCACCAGCATTGTTGTATATACTCCATTCCATGTCTGTTTCCCTGGTAGCCCGCAAACCGGCATAACAATATACGTATATAATTATAGAGGTTTTTACCATCCACTGGAATCTCCGGGTCAAGACTGATTACCGATAACAAGAAAACAGACACCGACACAATGCGGATTGACTACCTGATTCCCGGCCATCTCGATGCGGACACGGTCGAAACCGGTCTGTGCGAACAGCTTGCACTCAGTGTCGAACCTGCCCGGCAGGAACAGCGTGTCTACTATGACACGTTTGACTGGCGCCTGTACGGCAATAACACCGTACTGGAAGGCCACCCGGATGGCAGGCAGCATGTCCTGCTGTTACGGACACTGGACAGCGGCAAGCCACTGGCGCGCGAGCGTCTCGACCGCTGCCCGGCCTTTATCCAGGACCTGCCACCGGGACGCCTGCGTGATGAACTGGCGCCTGTGCTGGAAATGCGCGAATTGCTGCCCCTGGCAAGAGTCAGGCTCCGGGTACGCAACCTGCGCCTGCTGAACAGGGAAGATAAAACCGTCGCGCGTGTGCAGATCGAGGAAGGCACCCTGCAACCCCGCAAGGGCGCCAAAGCGCGCCCGCTGGCCGGCCGGGTCGCCCTGCTCCCGGTCAGGGGTTATCGCAAGCCGGCCACCCAGATCACCCGGCAGCTGGAAGCGCTGCAGCTGGAATCCGACCGGCAGGACCCCATGCTGACGGCCCTGTCCATGGCCGGCATCACGCCCGGTGACTATTCATCGAAACTGAAACTGGATCTCGACCCGGACATGCGCGCCGACCAGGCGACCCGCATCATCCTGCATCACCTGCTCGACGCCATGCTGAAGAACGAAGCGGGCACACGCACGGGCACCGACACCGAGTTCCTGCACGACTTCAGGGTTGCGGTACGCCGCACCCGTTCCGCACTCGGCCAGATCAAGGGTGTGCTGCCACAGCCGGTCCTCAATCGCTACAAGCGGGAATTTGCCTGGCTGGGTCAGATAACCGGCAATACCCGCGACCTGGATGTCTATCTGCTGACTTTCGATGACTACCGCAACAGCCTGCCGGCCTCGATGCAGACCGACATCGAGGCGCTGCGGGATTTCCTGCACCGGCACTGGCAGATCGAGCACAAGGCACTGGTCAGGTCGCTCGACTCCGCCCGTTACCGGCGCCTGGTCAGCAGCTGGCGCACCTTTCTCGAGACACCGGTCAAGGAGCGGTCGACCCTGCCGAATGCGCGCCGGCCGGTGTACGAGGTTGCCTGTGAACGCATCTGGCGCATGTACAAGCGCATCCTCAAGGAAGGCCGCGCCATCGAGGCGGACACGCCCGCGGAGGCGCTGCACGAACTGCGCAAGACCGCCAAGAAACTGCGCTACCTGATGGAATTCTTCCAGAGCCTGTTCCCGAGGGGCAAGATCAAGCGGCTGATCGGTGTGCTCAAGAGCCTGCAGAACAACCTGGGTGATTTCCAGGATTTTGAAGTGCAGGTGCTTACACTCAAGCGCTTCAGCGAGCAGATGGTCGAGGAAGACATGGCCCCGGCCGGGACCCTGCTGGCCATGGGTATGCTGATCGAGGGACTGGAACGGCGCCAGCATCAGGCGCGACAGGAATTCTCCGAGCGCTTCGCCGCGTTTTCGCTGCCTGAAAACCAGGCCCGTTTCCGCACCCTGTTTGCCAGACCGGCCCGGGCAGCAGACACCTGATATGAAGGTCATCGCGACATACAATATCAAGGGTGGCGTCGGCAAGACCGCCACCGCTGTCAACCTGGCCTGGCTGGCCGCACAGGAAGGCGCCCCCACCCTGATCTGGGACCTCGATCCCCAGGGGGCAGCCAGCTACTACTTTCGCATCAAGCCCAGAATCAAGGGCGGCGGGAAAAAATTACTGCAGGGCAAACGCGACCTGGATGACTATATCCGCGGCACCGACTACGACTGGCTCGATCTGCTGCCGGCGGATTTCTCCTATCGCAACATGGATCTTATTTTCGATCACGGGAAAAAGCCCGAACGGCAACTGAGCAGGCTGCTCAGGCCGTTCCGCAAAGAGTACTACTATGTGTTCCTCGACTGCCCGCCCAGCATCTCCCTGACATCGGAAAACGTGTTCGCGGCCGCAGACGCCCTGCTCATCCCGACCATCCCGACTACCCTGTCGCTGCGCACCTATGAGCAGATCGTGCAGTTCTTCAAGAAAAATCAACTCGACATGATCAAGCTGCTGCCATTCTTTACCATGGTCGACCGCCGCAAGCAGCTGCACCGTTCCATCGTCGACCAGCCATCCGGCATGCTGGAGGATTTTCTCGACACGCGCATCCCGTACAACAGCGAGGTTGAACTGATGGGCGTCCACCGTGCCCCGGTGGTCGAATTCTCACCTGCCAGCCTGTCCGCCCGCAGCTATGCGTCCCTGTGGCGTGATATCAAGAAACGACTCGTTTCCTACTCGCCCTGATTCAGGTGCGATCACCTGCCGGCAAATCTGCCTGCAACTGACTCAGATCAAGTCGCGATCCTCAGAATTGAGGTTTATTGTACTGATGGAAATGTATTAATTATCAGGGGGCACACACATGAAACCGCTCATTATCGATATCCAGGGTATCGGCCCGGCGGCTGAAGAGTCACTGGCCGAGCACGGCTACCGGACACTGCGAAAACTGGCGGGCACCACTGTCGGGAAACTGGCCACTGTGCCCGGCTTCAGCGAGGCACGCGCCGGCAAGGTGATTGCCGCCGCTGCCGAACTGCTCCGTTCTGAAAGCGGCGAAAAAGGCGCAAAGGGCAAACAGGCCGGCAAGGATAAGAAGGGCAAGAACGACAAAAAGGGCAAGAAAGGCAAGAAGGGTAAAAAGGGCAAGAAAGGCAAGAAGGGCAAGAAGGGTAAAAAAGGCAGGAAATAACCGCCGCAGAAGACCGGGCACCCGCCGCGAACACCTGTGGTCCACAGGACGACAGACAAGGCATTGCGCAAGCAGGCCATGCCGCGATAACCCCTGAAACAGACCCCGGCCTCAACCGCAGGAATTCCCGGTATCACGCCGGGCGCAGGCAGATTCCCCGTGTCTGCGGGTCCGCGCATTCAGATTCCAGCGCTTTGCTGATTTTTTTCCAGTTGTAATAATACGGTAACAATCGAGCAATATACTGGCCGTCAATCGGGAGGGCTTTCACTTGCGCACGCGCGCCACTGACTGGATCGCAGCCCCCCCCTGAACCGAAATCTCTGACACGACCAGGAGTAGCAGGAATATGAACATCAAGTTAGTACTGACCACCACTGTAATGGCAACCTCGCTGATCGCCAGCGTCAACGCCAGCGCGCGCACCGTGATACAGAACAAGGGCTCCGACACGCTGGTCAATGTCGCCCAGGCATGGGCCGAGACCTACCCGAAGGTCAATCCCGATGTCGCCGTTGCCGTATCCGGTGGCGGCTCCGGCACCGGCATTGCAGCCATGATCAACGGCACCGTGGACATCGCCAACGCCAGCCGCAGCATGAAGGAGAAGGAAAAGAAACTGGCCGAGAAAAACGGTCAGAATCCGATCGAGCACGTGGTCGGCTACGACGCCCTGGCGGTCTTCATCCACAAGGACAACCCGGCCACTACGATGTCCTACGAACAGCTGAGGGACATCTATGCCCGTGGCCAGAAGGTCACGAAGTGGTCGGACATGGGTGTGACGGTGCCCGGCTGCAAAGATGAAATCGTGGTCGTCAACCGCCAGAACAACTCCGGCACCTATGCCTACTTCAAGAAGGCCGTCCTCGGCAAGAAGGGCAGGTTTCGCCAGGGGACACTTGACATGCACGGCTCCAAGGATGTGGTCGACCTGGTCGAGAAGACACCCTGCTCCATCGGCTACAGCGGCCTGGCCTATGCCACGGATCACCTCCAGATGGTGTGTATTTCCAAGGAAACCGGTGGCGACTGCGTCATGCCGAGCGTCGCGACCGCCAGCGATCGCAGCTATCCGATTGCACGGCCGCTGTTCATGTACACCAATGGCGAGCCCCAGGGCGCCATCAAGGACTATCTCGACTGGATAAAGAGCGACGCGGGCCAGTGCATCCTGAAGGAGAAGGGTTACGCCCCGATTCGCGCCGTCAGCTGTAAATGAACCAAATGTAGCGGTCCGGGCTGGTTCTCGGCCCACGGCGACCGCCACACAAACCGGCCGGCAGGGCAGCTCGCCCTGCCGGCCACAACAACAACAGGAAACGCACTCTCGCACGCATGATGAACGCAGGAACTGCCCCATGACACACTACGAAGAACGCCTGGACAAGGACCTGATAAACATCCGTGGACAGATTGCGGCCATGGCCGGCCTGGTCGAAACGGCGGTCAAGGACTCCATGCATGCCCTGGAGACCGGCAATACCCGGCTGGCTGCCACGACTGTAATAAAGGACCACCCCATCAATCGCCAGATGCGTCACATCGATGCTGTGTGCCACAAGTTCATTGCCCTGCACCTGCCCAGTGCGGGACACCTGCGGTTACTTTCTTCGGTGATCAGGGCAAATATCGAGCTGGAACGCATCGGCGACTACGCCGTTACCATCTGCCGGGAGGCCCTGCAGCAATCTACGCCGCCGTCGGGACCGATGGCACACGAGCTTGAACGCATCGGTAACGAGACACAGACCATGCTGCACCAGGCCATCGAGGCCTTCAACGAGCTCAATGCCGACAAGGCACGCGCTACCATGGTCCTGGAAGAGCAAATGGAAAATAACCTGGACATCATCTATGCAGAGCTGATGGCCAATGACGAACGCGATGCCGTCAAGAACCTGCTGGCGATGTTCGCGGTCTTCACGCAATTAAAGCGGGTGGTCGACCAGGCCAAGAACCTCTGCGAGGAAGCGGTGTTTGCAGCCACCGGCGACATGAAGGCACCCAAGGTCTACAAAATCCTGTTTGTCGATGAAGACAACAGCTGCCTCAGCCAGATGGCGGCGGCGATTGCAGCCAAGAATTATCCCGCCAGCGGCGTATACACCAGCGCCGGTCGCGCACCCGCCGCCGGCCTGCATCCCGCCATGGTCGAATTCCTCGATAACCACGGCATCTCGCTGGCCGGCATCAGCCCCGGGCAGATCGACCTCACGCCGATGGAATTGTCCGCACAGCATGTCATCGTCAGTCTGGAAGGTCCGGTCAGCAACTACTTCGAACAGGTACCGTTCCACACCACCCCGGTGGAATGGGATGTCGGCACAGCCCCGGCCGGTGGCGACGCGGCTGAAAACAACCGGCAACTGGAAGAACTCTATCGCGAGGTCGCCCTGCAGGTGCGCGACCTCATGGAAATACTGCGCGGTGAAGATGCGTCCTGATCATGGCGACCGCTGAACTGACAAGCAGCCGGCAGGCCGATGAATTCGACCGCCGCAA
>JABDRC010000039.1 GCA_013041945.1 Halobacteria archaeon | reverse complement strand
AGCCGGTCTATGCATGCCATAATTGCGGCTTCAGCGGCAAGACGCTGCACTGGAAATGCCCGGGCTGCCGGCAGTGGAATACCATCAAGCCGATTCACGGCGTGGAAGCCGACTAGAATCATTTTTTCGTCCATATCCCCGTCTCCCCCTGGGTGAGGGCCGGGGAGAGCGAAGCGAGGGGCCGGGGATAGAATAAACAATTACCTGGATATATCCCCCTGATCAATGCAGAAGCGCACCGCGTGCGCGAATAAATTGCTCGCGCAAAGTCGCCAGGCCGCAAAAAAATTCAAAAAAAACGCCACAGAGGTCACAGAGACACAGAGAGAAAATATTTCCTGCAAAACAGAATACATTTACCGTGATTCGCGTTGCCGCTGTTATTTCCGTGCCCGTGGCGCGCTTGTATACAGACCGGCAACAATTGAGGACGCATGAATATAAACACTACAAATAACGGCTCGCGCATTATCCTGGCACTCGATTACCCGACGGCAGACGAGGCGCTGGCGCTGGTCGACCGGCTGGAACCCGGCAGTTGCCGACTGAAGGTCGGCAAGGAACTCTTCACACGTGCCGGACCGGAACTCGTGGCAACACTTGGCAAGCGCGGGTTCGATGTGTTTCTCGATCTGAAGTTTCACGACATTCCGAACACCGTCGCCGCTGCCTGCCACGCCGCGGCGGACCTGGGCGTATGGATGCTGAACGTGCATGCGCTCGGCGGGGCGCGCATGCTGCAGGCGGCGCGCGAGGGTGTCGAGCGTTCCGGGCGCAGGCCGTTGCTGATTGCGGTGACCATCCTGACCAGCATGGATGCCGGTGACCTCGCATCCGTCGGACTCGCCGGGTCGCCGGAAGACAACGTGCTGCGCCTGGCCGCGCTGGCAGAGAGCGGCGGACTGGACGGCGTCGTGTGTTCCTCGCGCGAAACCGGCACCTTGCGCGCCCGCCTGGCGGACGACTTCCTGCTGGTCACACCGGGTATCCGCCCGGCCGGCAGTGCGGCGGATGACCAGCGCCGCATCATGACGCCCGTCGAGGCCGTGCAAAGCGGTTCCAGCTACCTGGTGATCGGGCGACCGGTAACGCAGGCTGACGATCCCGAGGGTGTATTGCGTACCATTAATTCGGAACTCGCTGCTGTCACCCGGCCGTCCTGAGCGGCACTGTGTGCAGGGACCGTACGGCGCTGGTGCCGACCGGTCCGTCAACACAACACAGGAGGCAGGGATGCGCTATTTACATGCTTTGATTTTCGCAATACTGGCCGTGCTCGCAGGGGCGGCCAGTGCCGGTCCGGTGGATATCAACACGGCCGATGCGGCCGCGCTCGCGGCGGCCATCGACGGGGTCGGCGATAGAAAGGCCGCCGTCATCGTGCAGTACCGCGAGACCCACGGGCCGTTTGGCAGTGTCGATGAACTGGCCGGGGTGAAGGGCATCGGCGCCGGCACCGTGGAACGCAACCGTCAGAACCTGATGGCGTCGCCGACGTCCGGGCCGGGCCGGGTATCTCAACATTAGATAATAAGAAACAGCATCTTAACCAGTCCACCGCCACCGGGTAGCGGGTCGCAATGGCCGCCGGTGGCGGTTTTTCCCGCCTATTGGCCATCCGGACAATTCACATTCAGGCCGCGATGCCTGATTATCATTTAATATTGGCCTCCTGTAGTCGATTACAGGGCATATACTATTTGCTCCCGGACATTGCCAGGAATCACTTTTATGTCGTTGTATCCAGTTATTTTATCCGGTGGGTCGGGGTCGCGCCTGTGGCCGCTGTCGCGTGAGCATTACCCGAAGCCGCTGCTGCCGCTGGTGTCTCATCAGACCCTGCTGCAGGACACCGCCTGCCGGCTCGACGGAATCGATGACCTCGGCGATGCCGTCTATGTCTGCAACGAGGCGCACCGCTACCTGCTGGCCGAACAGGTTGCACAACTCGGCAAGCAGCCGGCGACCATCATTCTCGAACCGGAGGGGCGAAATACCGCACCGGCACTGACCCTTGCCGCGCTGTTCCTGCTGCGTCAGGATGCCGAGGCGATGATGGTAGTGATGCCGGCCGATCATGTGATGACAGACCCCGACCGGTTCGTGCAGGCCGTCCAGCAGGGCAGGGCGAATGCGCAGGCCGGATCACTGGTCACCTTCGGGATCGTGCCGGAAACCGCCGAGACCGGTTATGGCTACATCCGGCGTGACGCCGGGAGCAGCGACGGCGCCGCGTTCAGGGTGGCACAGTTTGTCGAGAAACCGGACCAGGCGACTGCCGGGCAGTATCTCGCCAGCGGAGACTATTTCTGGAACAGCGGTATTTTCCTGATGCGTGCCGACAAGTGGTTGCAGGCGATGGGGCAGTTCCAGCCGGATATCGTGGCGGCCTGTCGTGCGGCGATGGATGCCGGCAAGCAGGAAACGGATTTCTACCGCGTCGACCAGGCCAGCTTCAGCGCGTGCCCGTCCGACTCGATCGATTACGCCGTCATGGAAAAAACAGAGGACGCCGTGGTCATTCCTATCAGCGCGGGCTGGTCGGATGTCGGCGCCTGGCCGGCACTGTGGAATATATGTCCGCGCGATGCAGCCGGCAACGTCATACAGGGCGACGTGATCGCGCACGACACGCACGACGCCTTCCTGGTGGCGCAGCATCGTTGCCTGGCCACCGTCGGGCTGGACAACATTATCGTCGTGGAAACCGCCGATGCCGTGCTGGTGGCGGACAAGGACAAGGCGCAGGACGTCAAGGAAATCGTCAAGCACCTGAAGGACGAACAACGCGCAGAACACATGATGCACCGCGAAGTGTTCCGCCCGTGGGGCTCCTACGAGGGTATAGACCAGGGACCTCGCTTCCAGGTCAAGCGGCTCACGGTAAAACCCGGTGCGGCGATTTCCCTGCAGCTGCACCATCACCGCGCCGAACACTGGATCGTGGTAACAGGAACGGCACTGGTGACCTGCGGTGACCAGGTGTTCCACCTGCACGAGAACGAGTCGACCTACATTCCGATCGGCGAAAAACACCGCCTGGAAAATCCCGGCAAGACGCCGCTGGAGATCATCGAAATCCAGTCCGGCAGCTATCTCGGCGAGGACGACATCGTGCGTTTCGAGGATATCTACGACCGGGTACAGGAAAGCTGACAACAGGTATAACAAATGACAAGCAAAATCAGAAAAGCAGTCTTCCCGGTAGCGGGTCTCGGCACCCGGTTCCTGCCGGCCACCAAGGCCAATCCGAAGGAAATGCTGACGGTTGTCGACAAGCCGCTGATACAGTACGCCGCCGAGGAGGCGGTGAATGCCGGTATCAAGGAACTCATCTTCGTCACCAGCAGCAGCAAGCGCGCGATCGAGGACCACTTCGACAAGAATTATGAACTGGAAGCCGAGCTTGAGCGCAAGGGCAAGACCGAATTACTGGACATTGTCCGCAGTGTCGTGCCGAATGATGTCAGCTGCATCTACGTGCGTCAGCCGGAGGCGCTGGGCCTGGGTCATGCCGTACTGTGTGCCGCGCCGATCGTCGGCGACGAACCGTTTGCCGTGATCCTGGCCGATGACCTCATCTATACCGGCAAGAACTGCGTGCTCGGCCAGATGGTCTCGGTCTACAACGACCGCGAGTGCAGCATCCTCGGTGTGGAGGAGGTGCCGGCAGACGAAACCGACCGGTACGGTATCGTCGACCCCGGGGAATCCGACGGCCGCATCACCAAGTTGAAGAGCATCGTCGAGAAGCCGCGACCCGAAGATGCCCGTTCGAACCTGGCCGTGGTCGGCCGCTACGTGCTCAACCCGCGCATCTTCGAACACCTGGTGGATATCCCGCGTGGCGCCGGCGGCGAGATCCAGTTGACCGACGCCATCGAGCAGCTGTTACAGGACGAAGCCGTGCTGGCCTACCGTTTCGAGGGCAAACGCTACGACTGCGGCAGCAAAATGGGCTACCTGCAGGCCACCATCGAACACGCGCTGCTGCACCCGGATCTCCGCGAGGAATTTCTCGAGTACCTGGTCACCGAGTTCGGTCAGCGGGCGAAGAAATTCCTGCACGCGATCAACGACTGAATCGTTTTTCCCGCGGGTAACCGGCCCGTCGTTGCCAGCGCAACAGGTCAATCCCGAGGCAAAGGCCGTGGCTTATTTGATGACCCGCAGGTACGGCCTTTCCCGGTCCTTGTTGAGTATGCGTGTGACCAGTTGTTTCCGCAGGGCCATTTTTCTTGCTGCCCGGGCCAGCCTGCGCGCACGTGCTTGAGCGGCGACCTGTTTTCTTAACTGCTCGAATGCGGGCCTGCCGAGGATGACGGCCGATTTCTGCCTGGATTGATCGGGTGTATCGTCTGCCATGGTGTGCTCCCGCAGTGGCACCTGTTACCTGTATTCAAGCCTAGCATCAACGGGATAGCCTGTCTGTTAATTATCCTGGACAATCACCGGCAAACGGGTCCTGCACAGCGTGCACCCGTCACACTTTTTACCAGCCAGCACCACGCACAGCATGCATGCGCCCCGACCCCCGACCTTCAGGCCGCCGGCTGATCGTTCGCCACGCAGAGGACTGTAAGTCCTGCGGGCGTGCACCCGCGCAGGTGTCAGCCCGCTTTTTTGTCCAGGATATAGCTCAGGATCAGCAGGGTCGGCGGCCAGTGACCGACGTAGATACCCCAGCGTTCACGATGCGCCTCCTGCATGACTGCCTGCAGGCCGGGATCGGCGATACTTGCCAGGACTTCCGCCCCGAGCTGCGGGGCTATGAACCACGCCAGCCAGGAGAGTGGAATGGAGATGATGCCAAACCAGAACAACACTTGAGATAATTGTTTCACAATGCTCCTCCCTGTTATCGGTAACCGGCGGACGCCCGTTCCTTACCACGGAGCATAATTGCCTTTTCAGGGTCGATTCAAGTGAGTTCGCGCGAAATGTCACGGGACCGACGGGGCAGCCCGCGTTGCAGGCCATGCGGGATACCTGCTTACATCGCATTCACTATCAGGCTGGCGACGATAATCCCGGTCGATGGCAGCAGGATACGTCGGGGGTTCGGGGGCGACCGCCACAGAAAGACGATCGCGGCCAGACCGGTCAACGCAAATACCGCAGCGGTTGCCGGTCGGGCATCACCTGTAACAAGGCCGATGCCGGTACTGAAAACAAACAGGACGGTCAGCCAGCGCGCGGTCTGGCGGGTACGCTGTGCGCCATAGCGTACCGCAAAGGAGTGTTTTCCGGCCGCCCGGTCGGTTTCGATCTGCGGCGGTTGATGGGACAACAGCAGCGCCATGGCCAATGCCGCGAAGGCCAGGGCCCCCAGCCCCGTTGCCGGCGCCAGCGGCAGGCCCGCGAGCAGCCACAGGCAGCCGAACACGCCGGGACCGTAACACAGGCCGGTGACCCATTCCCCGAGAAAGGTGTACGACAGCGGCCGCGGGCCGGCGTTGTAGAGATAGCCCAGCACGACCATGGGGGCGGCGATGAGCAGTATCCAGAGTCGGTCGGACACGATCAGCAGTCCGGTGCCCAGCACGGTTCCGGCCAGTGCGCTGAGCAGGCCGTGCAGGGTGGCTATACGGGTGTCTTCGTCATGCACCCTGACCCAGGAGTCGAATTTTTCGACGTCGGCACCCAGTCGCCAGTCACTGACGTCGTTGAGGAGATTGATTGCATGCTGCAGCAGGACGACCGCAAAGGTAGCAAGCGCCAGTCCGGTAAACCAGAGCGGCGCATCGCCCGCGACAAGCAGGACCCCGAGGCCGGGTAGCACAGATACCAGGTAGATGGGGGGATTAAGCGCCCCCCACCACCTGGCGGTTTGCTGTGCTGTGGTCGCGATAGCCTGGAAGCGATCCGGGGCCTGGCGTTCAGGCAGTCGCTGTGGCCATTGCGCCGGAACGGAAATCGCCCAGGGCAGTTCTGAACCACTGCGCGTGCTGATGCTCCGAGTCGATGACCTTCTGGTAGACCGCCGCCGCCTCGGCATTGCCATCGGCCAGTGACTGATCACGGAAGCGCGGATAGATATCCATGTATTCGCGCTCTTCGACGCGGATGGCGACGCTCAGCGC
>JABDRC010000297.1 GCA_013041945.1 Halobacteria archaeon | reverse complement strand
GGCCAGCACGGTGATCAGCAGCACCGCGCCGATGATCAGGCCGGTGATCGGCCCCATGAAGAACAGTAGCACCACGATCACGATCACCAGGGCCGCGATCACGTTTTTGACAAAGCCGGACACTGATTCATCCACGATCTTGGGCTGGTCATAGATCGCGCTGAGTTCCATGCCGGCCGGAGTGGACGAAAGCAGTTCGTGCAGGCGCTGGTCGAGGCGTTGACCGACAGCGACCACGTTCTCGCCGGGCAGGAAGGAGATGCCGATCGTGAGCGCGGGCTTGCCGTTGTAGTAGATAAACTTGTTCGGGATCTCTTCGTAGCCGCGTCGTACCGTGGCGATATCTTTCAGTTTGGTCAGGCTGCCCAGTTTGCCGCTGATCAGCAGTTCACCGATCTGCTGTGCCGAGGTGAAGTAGCCGGTCGGGTTGAAGCGGATGTATTCATCACCGACGCGGATGTTGCCGGAGTCGGATACCAGGTTTTGCGACTGCAGAATATTCTTCAGTTCCAGCCCCGTGATGCCGAGCTTGGCCATGGTCGAGCGGTTCATCTCAAGGTAGACGACTTCCTGCTGGTCACCGTCGATCATAATCTTGCGGATACCGGGTATCAGCAGCAGCTGTTCCTTGAGTAAATCGGCGAAGTCCTTGAGTTCGCGGTAGGTGTAGCCTTCGCCGGCGAGGGCATAGAACAGGCCGTAGACGTCGCCGAAGTCATCGTAGACGATGGATGTCCTGGCGCCGGGCGGCAGTTTTTTCTGTACGTCATTGACCTTGCGCCTGACCTCGTCCCATATCTGGGGAAAATCGTTTTTCTTGAATTTCTTCTTGATCTTGACCGTGACTTCGGAGAAGCCGGCCTGGGATATCGATTCCACACGCCACAGCTGGGACAGTTCCTGTATCGCGTTTTCGATGTGGTAGGTGACCTCGCGTTCGACTTCCTCGGGAGTGGCGCCTGGATAAAACGTGTATACCTTGGCGTCCTTAATGGTGAATTCCGGGTCTTCGAGGCGGCTGATGTCCTGCAGCGCAGTCAGGCCGCCGGCGAATGCCAGGATGACCAGCAGCCAGGTGGTGACCTTGTTGGTTACCGAATATTCACCGATATTCATGTCTGGCTCCCTGTGGCTTGATTACGGCTGCTTGCCCGGTTGTTCACCGGTCTGCAGCAGCGTGACCTTCATGCCTTCGCGCATGAACGCAGCACCCGCGGTGACGACGCGCTGACCGGCCTCGATGCCGGAGACCGTGATAGTGTCCGTTGACATCTCACCGACCGTGACCGGCTTGGCACTGACGGTCATGGTTTCTTCGTCGAGGATCCAGACGATCGGATCTTTGCCGGTATCCGCGACCACGGCCGACACCGGCAGCAGAATTGACAGGCTGTCGCCCCGCTCAGTGGGCAGGACTTCGGCAAACACAGTGGCGGTCATGCCAGGTAGTACGTTGTAGCCTTCCGGGTGCTCCATTTTCAGCGTGGCCTGGAAGGTGCGGGTGTTGGCATCAGCCGTGGTGGAGACTTCTTTAGTGGTCAATGGGAATTTAACGTCCTTGATCTGATTGAACACGGCGTACATTTCACGTTTCGGTTCGCTGACCTTGCCGGGCTCGATAGCCCGGCGCAGCTGGATCATGATGGTCTCGGGTACATCGACCTTGATTTCGAGTTCGGAGATGTCCTGCAGCGTGAACACCGTCTGTTTGCGCCGCACTTCCTCGAAATTTTCCACATGACGACGGGCAATATAACCGGGGAACGTCGCCTTCAGCGAGGTATATTTCATATCCTGCTCGGCGGCATCAAGCTTGGCCCTGGCCGTGAAATAATCGGCGCGGATCTTGTCATGGTCGACCTTTGATATGGCTCCTTTCTCCAGCAGCGTCTTGGCGCGTTCGTAATTGGCTTCGGCTGTCTTGTAGCTGGCCTTGCGGTCGTTCAGCACGATCTGGTAATCGGTCGGGTCCAGTCTGGCCAACAGCTGCCCCTTGTTCACCATGTCGCCTTCCTTGACCTTGATCTCGATGATCTTGCCCTGTACTCGAAACGACAGGTCAGCGCGCTGAATCGCGTCGACCACGCCGGGAAACTGCCTGAAGTCACCGGCAATATCGCCGCCGACCAGCATGGTCCTGACGGGGCGCGATTCCGGCGGCGGCAATGGCGCCTCTTCGGTGCAGGCAGTCAACAGTAATGGCAGGAGAGTGCTGGCCAGTAGGGCCCGGTATCCGGTTTGCATGCGAACGCCTCGTTGTCGGCAGATGTTAAATGGCAGTGTTGTGGAATATTAAAAGATCCGGTGACTGGAGTCATTCCGTCCGGTCAGTTCTTGGGCAGAAGGCGGAACATTTCGCCGATCGCGTATTCGAGGCGGGCGCGCACGGTCGCCGCGTCTGGCTGCTCCTGTACTTGTCCCGCCGCTTCAGCGATCCACACGACGTAGCCGGTGTCGGCATCGATGAGCGCAACGACCAGTGCGGCCTTGGGGATGTTGGCCAGCAGTTTTTCCTTTGTTTCAGGATCCTGCTTCAATCCCAGAGCGGTCATATCGACACCTGCGGCATAGGCGACCAGCATGTCGGGATTGCCTCTGACTTCGGTGATACCGCGTTTGCGCAATTCATTGTTAATCATTAATTGAACTTCGGCATCGATATCGACATTCCTTGGTTCCCACTGGCCCTCGGGGTCGAACACGATCTGGGCAGAGGCAAGCCAGGCATAGGTCTTGAAACCGGAGAAGCTGGCCTTGGGGTCTGCTTCTGCATCAACCGTGATGTCCTTGGTCGGTGCTGTCGTGCATGCGGTCAGCATCATGATAAAGACAAAGGCGAAAAGGTGGAGCAGCTGTCTCATGGTTGTTCCCTGGTTATTGGATTGGGGTTGAAATTCTACCACCGTTACAGGTATGTATGCTGATCAGGGCGATCAATTGAATTGTTAAGGAAGCTCTGATTAATTCGTCCATGAGTTATCAGAGCACGAAAAAGGGAAAATGCGATTTCCCACTGCTGTCCCACATGATTCTTACCTATGTGTTTTTAACACTGCAATAACAGGGGTCAAATGATTTTAAGCTGCAAATGGACATGAAAATCCAGAATACAAAATATGTCACACTCGCGGAAGC
>JABDRC010000290.1 GCA_013041945.1 Halobacteria archaeon | reverse complement strand
TCGATAAAGTCCGTGATGCGCGTATGTTTCATTTTCATGGACGCCTTGTTGACGACGAGACGGGAGCTGATGTCGGCGATGTGCTCAAGCGGCTTCAGCCCGTTCGCCTTGAGCGTGTTGCCGGTATCCACCACATCGACAATGCGATCGGCCAGCCCGACAATGGGCGCCAGCTCCATCGAGCCGTACAGCTTGATGATCTCGACCTGCTCCCGCCGGTCGGCGTAGTAACGGCGTGTGCTGTTGACGTACTTGGTGGCAATGCGCATCCTGCGACGCCCCGAGTGGCTGTGCTCCGGACCGGCCACCATCAGGCGACAACAGGCGATCTTCAGGTCCAGCGGTTCGTAGAGTCCTTCCCCGCCGTGCTCCATCAGCACATCCTTGCCCGCCACGCCGACATCGGCCGCACCGTAACAAACGTAGGTCGGCACATCCGAGGCACGGATGATCACCAGTTTCACGTCGTCGCGATTGGTATCGAGTATCAGCTTGCGGCTGGTGTCCGGGTCGTCTGCCGGTGTGATGCCGGCCGCAGCCAGCAACGGCAGCGTTTCCTTGAATATACGGCCCTTTGACAGCGCAATAGTCAGTGTGTCATTCATGGCTGTCAAGTGTCAGGGAGATGCAGGAATAATACAAGCGCGCCGGCGGCGCCCTGCGGCGAGGACAAGGCAGGAATCAGTCGGGGACGCGGCGAATATCCGCCCCGAGCTGGGCGAGTTTTTCCTCGATACGCTCGTAGCCGCGATCGATGTGGTAGATGCGGTCGATGACGGTCTCGCCATCGGCCACCAGGCCGGCCAGCACGAGGCTGGCCGATGCACGCAGGTCCGTAGCCATGACCGGTGCGCCGGCCAGCCTGTCCACGCCGCTGCTGATGGCGGTATTGCCTTCGAGGCGGATACTGGCCCCCATTCGCTGCATTTCCTGAACGTGCATGAAGCGGTTCTCGAACACGGTCTCGGTGATGGTGCCGGTGCCTTCCGCGACCACGTTCAGTGCCGTGAACTGCGCCTGCATATCCGTAGGAAAGGCGGGATACGGTGCCGTGTGGACGTTGACCGCTTGCGGACGCCGGCCGTGCATGTCCAGTTCGATCCAGTCCTCGCCGACCGTGATCTCCGCACCGGCCTCGCGCAGCGTCTGTAAAACTGCATCCATGGTATCCGGGCGCGTATCCTTCACCCTGACGTGTCCGCCGGTGATTGCACCCGCGACCAGGAAGCTCCCGGTTTCGATGCGATCCGGCAAGACCCTGTAGTCGGTGCCGGACAGTCGTTCGACACCCTCGATCTCGATCGTGTCGGTACCGGCGCCGCTGACCTTCGCACCCATCTCGTTGAGACAGTTCGCCAGGTCGGTTACCTCAGGCTCGCGCGCCGCATTCTCTATCAGTGTCACCCCGTCGGCCAGCGTGGCCGCCATCATCAGGTTCTCGGTGCCCGTAACGGTGACGATATCCATGACCAGTCGCGCACCCTTCAGGCGGTCCACGCGGGCCTTGATATAGCCGTTTTCCACATCGATATTCGCGCCCATGGCCTGCAGCCCCTTGATGTGCAGGTTGACGGGACGGGAGCCGATCGCACACCCGCCGGGCAGCGACACATCCGCACTACCGAAGCGCGACAGCATCGGCCCGAGTACGAGAATGGATGACCGCATGGTACGCACCAGCTCGTAGGGCGCATACAGCGAGTTGACGGACCGCGTATCGACCTCGATATCCATCTTCTCGTTCACCGTCAGATGGACGCCCATATGACCGAGCAGCTCCATGGTCGTGGTGACGTCATGCAGGTGAGGAATATTGCGTATCACGACCGGCGAATCCGCCAGCAGTGTCGAAGCCATGATGGGCAACACGGCATTCTTCGCGCCCGAGATGCGTACATCTCCCTCGAGCCTGGCGCCGCCGTTGATGATCAGTTTGTCCAAGTGAAAGGATTCCTGTGTATTCTGCGGGCTACTGGATGCGCCGCCGGCTTGCCCATTCTTCGGGCGTATGCGTATGCAGTGCAAGGGCGTGGATTTCACCACCCATGCGATCGCCCAGCGTACCGTAAACCAGCTGATGCTGTTTCACCATGGTGCAGTTTTCGAACTGCTCGCTGATGACCGTCGCCTCGAAATGGTCGCCGTCACCCTGCACGATCACTTCCGCATCCGGGATGCCGGCCTTTATGAGCGCTTCGATTTCGGAACTTTGCATAGTGTTATTGCTTCATGGTTGATCGAAAATAACCGGCATTTCGCCGCCGTGGCAGCCATCACCGCGCTAGCGCGGCTGGAAAAGGATGTCCTCCAGCCCGCAAAGACGCGCGATCGACAGCAGCTGCGGAGGCACGTTGTCGTATGTAATCACCAGCCCCTTGCGCTCCGACTCGCGCAGCCATTCAATCATCAGCGCCAGACCCGCGCTGTCAACACGCGTTACTTTCGCGAAGTCGACGTAAATGCCGCTGCCGCGCTGCATGTGGGCACCCTCATGCGCGAGCAGGGACGGCACCGTTTCGAAATCGAGTTCGCCGGACAGCAGCCAGCGGTCACCCTCGACTGTGAGTCCCGCGTCACTCACCGGACAACGCGCCGTTGCGCTTGACCAGCTGGTCGATCAGGCTGTCCATACCCTCGCCGCGTATGATGCTGGCGAACGTCGACCGGTAATTGGTAACGAGGCTGACGCCGCTGATTGCGACATCATAAACCTTCCAGCCTTCCTTCGAATTGTACATTGAATAATTGATCGGGATGGTCGAACCGCCCTGCTCGATCTCGGTACGCACGGTCACCTTTACACTGTCTCCGCTGTCGGAACGCGGCAGATAAATGATCTTTTCATCCGCATAGTCGGACAATGCGGTCCCGTAGGTCCGCACCAGCAGCCTGCGGAACTGCTCGACAAACCGCACGCGCTGTTCCGGCGTTGCCGTGCGCCAGTTCTTGCCCAGCACCCACTGGCTCATCCGCTGAAAATCGAAATACGGCAGCACGATTTCCGCCACCAGCTCGTACAGGCGCCCGGGATTATTCGCGATCTCCTCCCGCTCATCGCGCAAGGCACTCAGCATGCGCGAGGAGGTATCGCGCACCAGCTCCTGTGGCGACAAATTACCCGGTGTGGGCACGGCATTCGCCGTCAATGCTGCAAACATCATCAGCAACGCCGGAAGAAACCCGCTTGTTACAGTTTTACTCATTGTCAAACCCGTTTACTCTTTATCCTTGTCAGCCATACTGTACAGGAACTGACCGATGATCTGTTCCATGACCAGTGCAGACTGGGTAAGCTGTATACGGCCGTCCTGGGCGAGATTGTCCATGGAGCCACCGGGATCCAGGGCTACATACTGCTCCCCCAGCAGGCCTGCCGTGAAAATACTGGCCGAGGTGTCGTCCGGAAATGCGTCGTAGGCACTATTAATCCTGAGGGTTACCACGGCCTCGTAGGCGGATGTGTCATAGTCGATGGCATCGACACGGCCGACGCGCACCCCGGCAACGGTGACCGGTGATCGCACTTTAAGACCGCCGACATTCTCGAACGCGGCCGTCACAGTGTAGCTGTCGCCATCACCGCCCAGCGATGCAAGATTGCTGACCTGCATCGCCAGCATGAACAGGGCCGCCAGTCCGCAGGCAACGAACAGACCTACTGCGATCTCGATAGTTCTGCTATTCAATTTTCTAGTCTCCAAACATCAGTGCCGTCAGTACGAAGTCCAGCCCGAGAACGACCAGCGCCGAGTGCACCACCGTCTGCGTGGTCGCCCGGCTGACACCCTCCGCCGTGGGCAGTGTATCGGAGCCCTCGAACAGTGCAATCCAGCCGACCACGAAACCGAAGACGATGCTCTTGATCACGCCATTATATATGTCGTCGTACAGATCGACCTTGTCCTGCATCTGTGCCCAGAAGGCGCCGTCGTCCACACCCAGCAGGCCGACGCCGATAAACCAGCCGCCGTACACACCGACGGCGCTGAAAATGGCCGCCAGCAACGGCATGGACAGAAATGCCGCCAGAAAGCGCGGCGCGATGACACGCTGGATCGGGTCGACCGCCATCATCTCCATGCCCGACAACTGCTCGGTGGCCTTCATCAGCCCGATTTCCGCCGACAGGGCGGAGCCGGCGCGGCCGGCAAACAGCAATGCCGTGACCACCGGCCCGAGCTCGCGTACCAGTGACAGTGCCACCAGCACACCCAGCGATTCCTCGGCACCGAAATCGACCAGCGTATTATAGCCCTGCAGCCCCATGACCATGCCGACGAACAGACCGGAGACCACGATAATGACCAGGGTCAGCACGCCGACCGAATACATCTGCCGCAACACCAGGCCCGGTCGCAGCACGATTCCCGGCAGGCTCACCAGCACCTGCAGCAGGAACAGGTGACCGCGTCCGAGGCGCTCGAAAAATCCCAGCGTCACACGGCCCAGCCGCTGTATCGCATCCAGCATCAGCGCTGCCCGCCCTGCAGGAGGTCGTCCCTGAACGACACTGCCGGGTAATGGAAGGCAACCGGGCCGTCTGGCAGGGCCTTGAGGAACTGTTGCGACCAGTCCGAAGACGACTCGCGCAATGCGTCCGGCTCGCCGTGCTCGACAACCTTGCCGTCCGACAGGAGATAGGCGTAATCGGCAATCGCACAGGTCTCCGCAACATCGTGCGAAACCACGACACTGGTCAGATCCAGCGCATCATTCAGTTCGCGAATCAGTTTGACCAGCACCCCCATGGAGATGGGGTCCTGACCGGTAAACGGTTCGTCGTACAGCACCATCATCGGATCCAGCGCGATGGCACGCGCCAGGGCAACCCGCCGCGCCATGCCGCCGGACAACTGACCCGGCATCAGCTGCGCCGCACCGCGCAGCCCGACCGCCTCGAGTTTCATCAATACCAGGTCCCGCACCAGCGCTTCCGGCAGGCGTGTATGTTCACGGATCGGGTAGGCCACGTTTTCGAATACGTCGATGTCGGTGAGCAGCGCCCCGGTCTGGAACAGCATGCCGATCCGCCTGCGCAGGCGATACAACGCCTGGCGACCGAGGTGCGGCACCTCCTCACCATACACGCGGATCGATCCGGACAGCGGGCGCAGCTGCCCGCCGATGAGTTTCAGCAGCGTCGTCTTGCCGGTGCCGCTCGGACCCATGATTGCAGTAACGCAGTCCGCGTAAATATCGAGATTGACACCGTCAAATATCAATCGATTGCCGCGCGCAAAACGCAGGTCACGGATCTTGACGACGGGCTCGGGCATTGTCTGTTCCTGCAATCAATGGCGATGTAAGACCGTCCTGATCCCGCCGGGTTCACGCGGCCCGGGCATATGGTCAGGACAAACCGGCGTGTATGATTACACACTCATGGAAAATTTCTATTTATTTCAACCGCACAACAACATTTCACGTCTGCCCGGCCGCGCGCGCGGCGGCATTCGACCTGCATGATAGCCCAGTTTCTTGCCATCGCCGGCGGGTTCGTACTGCTGGCATGGAGCGCCGACCGCTTCGTGCAGGGCGCCAGCGCGCTGGCCTGGAACCTGAACATGTCCCCGCTGATTATCGGCCTGACCATCGTCAGCCTGGGCACCTCCGCACCCGAGATCTTCGTCTCCGGCATGGCTGCGTGGCAGGGCAATGCCGGCCTGTCCATCGGCAACACCCTCGGTTCGAACATTATCAACACGTCCCTGATCGTGGGCATGGCGGCGGTGATTATGCCACTGAACGTGCATTCGAGCATCGTCCGCCACGAGTTGCCGATACTCCTGCTGGTCATGGGGTTTGTCCTGCTGCTGCTGTTCGACGGCAGCCTGGACCGCAAGGACGGTATGCTGCTGCTTGCCGGTATGGGCGCTGTGGTCAGCTGGATCACCTGGCTGGGCATGCAGACGCGTGCGACGCCGGATCCCATCAGCGAGGAGTTCGCGGGGGAAGTCCCCACCCACCTGCCCATGGGCAGGGCGCTCATGCTGTTGCTGCTCGGCAGCATCCTGCTGCTGCTGAGTTCCCGCCTGCTGGTCTGGGGAGCGGTCTCGGTGGCAGAGGCGCTGGGAGTCAGCGACCTGGTGATTGGTCTTACGATCGTCGCACTGGGCACCAGCCTGCCGGAACTGGCGGCAACCGTTATGTGCGCACTCAGGCAGCTGCATGATATCGCGATCGGCAACATCATCGGCTCCAACCTGTACAACCTGCTTGCCGTACTTTGCCTGCCCGGCCTGCTGGATCCCGGGCCGTTTGACAAAATGGTGCTGGTGCGCGACTTCCCGGTGCTGATCGGCATCACGGTCGCGCTGTTTCTGATGGCCTACGGCCTGCGCGGACCGGGGCGCATCAACCGTATCGAGGGTGGCCTGCTGGTGCTGGCGTTTGTCGCCTACCAGACCCTGTTATACTTCAGCGTAACAATGCGGCATTAGCAAGCTTGACGAACAATCCCTCATGAATGACAACAATCTGCAGGAACTTGCCCTGGCGGTCATCGAGACCGAGGCGGATGCGATTCGCGGACTGAAAGCGGAGATCAACAAGCCCGCCTTCACCCAGGCCTGCCACCTGATGCTGGACTGCACCGGCCGTGTCGTGGTGACCGGCATGGGCAAATCCGGTCATATCGCCGGCAAGATCGCGGCCACACTTGCGAGCACCGGCACACCGGCGTTTTTCGTCCACCCCGGCGAGGCCAGTCACGGCGACCTGGGCATGATTACCCCGGCGGACGTGGTGCTGGCACTGTCGAATTCCGGCGAGACCGGCGAGATCATCACCATCCTGCCGATCATCAAGCGTCTGAACGTACCGCTGATCGCGATGACCGGCAACCCCGCCTCCACACTGTCGCAGGCGGCAGCGGCCAATCTCAACGTCGGCGTCGAAAAAGAGGCGTGCCCGCTGGGTCTGGCACCGACCGCGAGCACTACCGCGGCACTGGCCATGGGCGATGCACTGGCCGTGGCGCTGCTCGAGACGCGCGGGTTTACGGAAGAGGACTTCGCGCGCTCCCATCCGGGCGGCGCACTCGGACGACGGCTGCTGTTGCTGATTGACGATCTGGTGCATACCGGTGACCGCGCACCGCGTGTCGGCGCCGATACCCTGCTCAGCGATGCGCTGGTCGAGATGACGCGCAAGGGGCTCGGCATGACTGCCGTGGTCGATGCAGACAACCGGCTGCTCGGCATCTTCACAGACGGCGACCTGCGCCGCGCGATCGACCGGCGCCTGGATGTCCACACCGCCATCGTCCGCGATGTCATGACCGCCGATTGCAAGACTGTCCGGCCCGGCATGCTCGCCGCCGAGGCATTGCAGATTATGGACGACATGAAAATAAACGCCCTGCCCGTCATCAATGACCGGCAGGAACTGGTTGGCGCACTCAATATGCACGACCTGCTGCGCGCAGGCGTGGTATAACAATCAACGGTAATTCCATGAAAGATATCCTCGACAAGGCCTCCCGCATCCGCCTGCTGATCTTTGATGTGGACGGCGTCCTGACCGACGGCAGCCTGTTCCTGGGCGATGACGGACAGGAATACAAGGCATTCAATTCGCGTGACGGTCACGGCATCAAGATGCTGCAGAAACACGGTGTGATCGTCGGTATCATCACCGGCCGCACCTCCAGGGTCGTCGAATACCGCATGGAGAACCTCGGCGTCACCCACGTCTACCAGGGCAAGCTGCAAAAGCTGCCGGCATTCGAGGAAATCATCGCCGAGGTCGGCGTCACACCCGAAGAAGTCGCCTACGTGGGTGATGATGTGGTCGACCTGCCGGTCATGCGGCGGGTGGGACTGGCCATCGCCGTGCAGGATGCCCATCCGCTCGTTCTCAAGCACAGCCACTGGCAGACACCGAGTTCCGGCGGCCGCGGGGCGGCGCGCGATGTCTGCGAAATGCTGATGGAGGCCAGGGGTGTACTGGCGCAGGAAATGGACAGCTACCTGTGAACATGCGCCTGGCTGTCACCGCCCTGGTCCTGTGCCTGTTTGCCGGCGTCGTGGCAGTCGTCAACCAGCAGGAATATGTCCCCGGTGATACCTCCGCTGACAGTGACGGACCCGATGCGTTTGCTGAAGACATGACGCTGTCGGTCATGAACGAAGACGGACGCGCGGTCTACCGGCTGACAGCCGGCAGCATGTCCCACCATGCCGGCACCGACCTGCTCGAACTCCACGACCCGCTGGTGAACATCACCCGCCCCGATGGCAGTCGATGGCTGATTACGGCAGCCCGCGGCGAAGCCGCCACCAGTGGCGAGCGTGTCTGGCTGCCGGGTGCGGTGGACCTGCGACGCATGGCCGACAACCGGCACGGCGCGATGCATATTTCGGCCAGCGATGTGGTCGTCTGGCCGGGTGAAAAAGTAGCCGAAACCACGCGCAAGGCGGTGATAATCACTGACAGCTTTCGCGTTGAAGCTGTTGGTTTAAAAGCTGATTTCCTCAATAACCGGCTGGAGCTCCGGTCCCGTGTCCGCGGCCGTATCAATGGCGCAGGCTAACGCGATGCAGCGTGGTCCGGTGCGCCTGCTGGCCGCCCTGCTGCTGGCACTGCTGCCCGCACTGGCCTGGGGGTTATCGAGCGACCGCAACCAGCCGATACAGATTGAAGCAGACAAGGCAGCCCTGGATGAAGACGAAGGTATCAGTATCTACGAAGGCAACGTACTGCTCCAGCAGGGAACGCTGACACTCAGGGGCAACCGGATGACAGTCCATATCACGGATAACCAGGTCGACAGGGTGATACTCGAGGGAAGACCGGCCAGTTATGCACAGCGCCTTGAAGGCGAGACCGTTGAACAGCAGGCCGAGGCCGGCAGAATCGAGTACCAGGCCGGTGCGCAGCGCATGATCCTGCAGCAGGACGCCCGTATCTGGCAGGAAGAGACCGAGGAATTCAGCAGCGACCGCATCATCATCAACCTCAGGGACAACACCCTGAATGCCGGCGGTGACGGTCCGGACAGCCGGGTGCGTATTATTCTGCAGCCGCGGACCTGGCAACCCGACGAGCCGGCGCCCGGGCCATGAGCTGCCTGCAGACGTTCAGCCTCGGCAAGCAGTACCAGTCGCGCCGCGTCGTCGATGACGTGTCGCTGTCGATCAACAGCGGACAGGTGGTCGGCCTGCTGGGTCCGAACGGTGCCGGCAAGACCACGTGTTTCTACATGATCGTCGGCATCATACCCTGCGGCACCGGCAGCATAGAAATCGACGGCGTTGACCTGACCCGACAGCCGATGCACGTCCGCGCACGCCATGGCGTCGGCTATTTGCCGCAGGACGCCTCGATATTCAGAAAACTGACAGTGGCGGAAAACATCCAGGCCGTACTCGAGATCCGCGCCGATCTCGGACACGACAAGCGCAGGGAAACACTGGACTCGCTGCTGCATGAACTGCATATCGGCCACCTCGCCGATCAGCCGGGTATCAGCCTGTCGGGGGGTGAACGCAGGCGGGTGGAAATTGCACGCGCCCTGGCAGCTGATCCGCGTTTCATCCTGCTCGATGAACCGTTTGCCGGCGTCGATCCTATTTCGGTGGTCGACATACAGCATATTATCGAACATCTGAGCGAACGCGGGATCGGCGTGCTGATCACCGACCATAATGTCCGTGAAACGCTCGGCATCTGCCACCATGCCTATATCCTGAGCGAGGGGCGCATCATCGCTGCCGGCCAGCCGGAAAGCATCCTCGCCGACCAGCAGGTGCGCGACGTTTACCTGGGCAGCGAATTCAGACTTTAATGGACGATCATTTACGAATATTGCCTGGATGGCACGGATCATGCATTATGGTCTTTAGATAGTTAAGACACGGATCATTTCGTGCACCGTTAACTGATCAATTAATGAAGCAATCTCTGCAACTTAAGCTCGGTCAGCATCTGACCATGACCCCGCAGCTGCAACAGGCTATCCGCCTGCTGCAGCTTTCCACGCTCGAACTGCAGAGCGAGGTACAGGAGGCCCTGGACACCAACCCCATGCTGGACCAGGACGACGGCACCGGCAGCGAGGCGACTGAAACGAAAGAGACCACCCAGGCAGCCGACGAGGCAGCCCGGGACGGTGCCGTGCAGGCCGAGGGCGAAAACGAGAACATTCCGGACGACCTGCCGATCGACAGCAACTGGGACGATGTGTTCGACACCGGCGCCACCAGCTACAGTGCGCCGGACACGTCCGGTACCCGCGATATCATGGAAACCGTTACCGTCAGCGGAGAGGGGCTGCACGAACACCTTGCCTGGCAGGTCGAGCTGACGAATTTCTCCGCCACCGACCGGCTGATCGCCCACACCATCATCGACTCCATCGACGACGATGGCTACCTGCAGGTCACAGCGGAAGATCTCCACAATCTGCTCGACGGCGAACCGCCCATCGAACCCGACGAGATCGAAGCGGTCATTCACCGCATCCAGCAACTCGACCCGATCGGGGCATGCGCGCGCAGCCTGCAGGAAAGCCTGCAACTGCAACTGCAGCACTACGATCCCGATACGCCCTGGTTGCATGAGGCCAGGGCACTGATTCGCGATTACTTCAACCTGCTGAGCAACCGGGACTTCACCCAGCTGACGCGAAAGATGAAACTGGATACCGGGTCACTGCAACAGGTCATCGAGCTGGTGCAATCCCTCAACCCGAGGCCCGGCGCACAGTTCAATACCACCGAACCCGAATACATCGTGCCCGATGTTTTCGTCGTCAGGAAGAACGGCAAGTGGACAGTGGAGCTGAACACCGACTCCCTGCCGAAACTGCGCATCAACTCAATGTATGCGAACATGGTCAAGCGCGGCAGCACCAGCAAGGACAACAACTACATGCGCGACAACCTGCAGGAGGCGCGCTGGTTCCTGAAAAGCCTGCAAAGCCGTCACGAGACACTGCTCAAGGTTGCCAGTACCATCGTCGAGCGCCAGCAGGGTTTTTTCGATTATGGCGAAGAGGCCATGAAGCCCATGGTCCTGCGCAGCATCGCGGAAGCGATCGAGATGCACGAGTCCACCGTCTCGCGGGTCACCACGCGCAAATATATGCACACCCCGCGGGGCATCTTCGAGTTCAAGTTCTTTTTTTCCAGCCACGTCGCCACGGAAACCGGCGGTGAATGTTCTGCGACGGCAATCAGGGCCATCATCAAGAAACTGGTTGCAGCGGAGAACCCTGCCAAACCACTGAGTGACAGCAAGATGGCGAGCGTGCTGGCCGACCAGGGTATCAAGGTCGCCCGCCGCACCATCGCCAAGTACCGGGAGTCACTCTCGATTTCACCCTCCAACGAACGCAAACGCCTGGCATAGCCCGGCAAAAAGGAGCGTTAGCATGCAAATAAACCTGACCGGAAACCACGTTGACCTGACAGATCCCCTGCGCAACTATGTCAATACCAAGATGGAGCGCCTGGAGCGTCATTTCGATATCGTCCAGAATATCCATATCGTGCTGAGCGTCGAGAAGCTGCGCCACAAGGCGGAAGCCACCCTGCACATCAACGGCGGCAACCTGTTTGCCGACTCGGTACAGGCAGATATGTACGCGGCTATCGATGCCATGACGGACAAGCTGGAGCGGCAGGTAAAGAAACAGAAGGAAAAGATGACCGACCATCACCGCAGCGAGGGATCGATTGCCCGTGACCTTTAAACACGAACGTGCGACAGGCATTCAGCCTGTCGCATGTTCGTACACAACGAACCAGCCATGAATATCACCAGTTTACTGTCACCTGACCGGGTCGTCCGTTGCGACGATATCGGCAGCAAGAAACGCCTGCTCGAATTACTTGCCGAGCTGCTCGGCAGCAGCTCCCAGCAGCTTCCCCAGCAGGAAATTTTCGACTCGCTGATCAACCGGGAAAAACTCGGCAGCACCGGTCTCGGCAAGGGCGTGGCGCTGCCGCACGGCCGACTCGCCGCCCTGCAGGAACCGGTCTGCGCATTTGTCCAGGTCGAGCCCCCGATCGACTTCGATGCCACTGACGGACAACCAGTCGACCTGGTTTTCTCGCTGCTGGTACCCGAAAACTCGACCGAGGAACACCTGCAGGTCCTGTCGACCATCGCCGAGATCTTCAGTGATCCCCGCATCTGCAGCGCACTGCGCAAGTGCGAGTCGGACAAGTGCCTGCTCGACCTGCTGATCCAGCGGGATAGCCGTCGAATTCCTGCATGAGTACGACCCTGAACACGAAAACGCTGTTCTCGGCCCTGCATGACAAGCTCGGGCTGACCTGGATCAGCGGCCGGGAACTGCAGGACGATCCGATACACATCAGTAACGATGACGGCATGGAAACCTCGCTGGTTGGCCACCTGAACCTGATCAGCCAGCACCGCATACAGATCCTGGGAAAGCAGGAACTGGACTACCTGAACAGCCTGAAGAAAAACTCCCTCAACGACGCCATTAACCAGCTGTTTTCCGGCACGTCACACCTGGTCATCGTCACCCGCAACCTGGATGCCCCGGAATACCTGCGCATCGCGGCCACCGACAAGCCCACCCCCCTGTTGTCCGCCAGCGTGCAGAGCGAAGACGCGATCCAGATACTGCATTACTACCTGACCAGCTATTTCGCCAAGAACATCACCCTGCACGGCGTGTTCATGGAAGTCATGGGCACCGGCGTCCTGATTACCGGTGACTCGAGTATCGGCAAGAGCGAACTGGCGCTGGAACTACTGACGCGCGGGCACCGGCTGATTGCCGACGATGCACCCGAATTCACCCGCACCGCACCGGACACGCTCAACGGCACCTGTCCGGAAATGCTGCGTGATTTTCTCGAGGTGCGCGGCCTGGGTATCCTGAATGTGCGTTCGATGTTCGGCGCCAGCGCCATCAAGCAGAACCGCAACCTGCGCCTGATCGTCGTACTGCAGGACATCGAGGAGGCCGCGGAAATCGACCGGCTGCATGGCAGCCGCCGAATACGCTCGATCCAGAACGTCGACATCCCCGAGGTCACCCTGCCGGTTGGCCCCGGCCGCAACCTCGCGGTGCTGCTGGAGGCCGCGGTACGCAACCATATCCTGATCTCCAAGGGATATGACGCCAGCGAGGCCTTCATCGAGCGCCAGAAACGCCGCCTGGAGCAGGCCTATCCATGAGCATGGTCATCATCAGCGGCCTCTCCGGCTCCGGCAAGAGTGTCGCGCTGCATGCCCTGGAAGACCTGGATTTCTACTGCATCGATAATCTGCCCGTCGGCATGCTCACCTCGCTTGCCGAAGAGATCCATGAACAGCATCTCAGCCGCATCAGCAACGTCGCCACCTGTATCGATGCGCGTAACCGGCCGGATCAGCTGGCACGCTTCCCCGGGATTCTCGGCGAACTGCGCGCATCCGGAATTGCCTGCAAGATCCTGTTCCTGCAGGCGGATGACGCCACGCTGCTGAAACGCTTCAGCGAGACGCGCCGCAAGCACCCGCTGTCTGACTATGAAACGCTGCTGGCCGACGCCATAACACTGGAACGCGAGTTGCTCGAGCCCATCATGGACAATGCCGACCTGTTCATCGACACCAGCCGCACGAATGTGCACCAGTTGCGCAAACTGGTGATGGACAGCATTGGCCACCGCGATGCCATCGGATTTTCCCTGCTGTTGCGCTCATTCGGCTACAAGCACGGCCTGCCCACCGATGTGGATTTCGTGTTCGATGCGCGCTGCCTGCCCAACCCGTACTGGGAGCCGGACTTGCGCAGCCTGACCGGACTGGACAAGGATGTCGTCGACTACCTCGAACGGCAGTCGGTCGTGAATGACTACTATAACCAGCTGGAAAATTTTCTGGGCAACTGGATCCCCAGGTTCAAGGCGGACAACCGCAGCTATCTGAGCATCGCCATCGGCTGCACCGGCGGTCAGCACCGTTCGGTCTACCTGGTCGACCGGCTGGCGAAACAAATAGACAAGGTGTACGGTGATCTTGTGACCCGGCACAGGGAGCTGGAATGAGCACAGGTCTGCTGTTGATCACCCATGGCGAACTCGGGCAGGACATGCTCGACACCGTCACCATGATCATGTGTCAGTGCCCGCTGCAGATCCGGACCATCAGTGTTGGCGGCGACTGCAATCCCGACGCGGAATTCGAAGCGGCCTGCGACGCCTGCGAGGCGCTCGACCTGGGCAACGGGGTGCTGGTCATGACCGACCTGTACGGCAGCACACCCAGCAATATCGCAGCACGCCTGCTCGATCGCTACAGCGTGCGCGTCATCTCCGGGGTCAACGTACCGATGCTGCTGCGCATCCTCAATTACCCGGATGCCAGCCTCGACACACTGGCTGAAATCGCGGTCGAGGGCGCACATAACGGCGTTATCGTCTCCACCCGCAAGCAGGCGTCCTGATCATGCATGAACGCCCCGTTACCATCATCAACCGGCTGGGCCTGCATGCGCGCGCTGCGGCCAAGCTGGTCACCACCGCTGCCGCGTTTACCAGCGAGGTCGAACTTTCAAAAAACGGCCAGAAGGTCAACGGCAAGAGCATCATGGGCGTCATGATGCTCGCCGCATCGCGCGGGACTGAACTCATCATCATTACCGATGGCAGCGACGAGATCGCTGCGGCCGACAAGCTCGAGGCACTGATTGCCGACCGCTTCGGCGAGAACGAGTAACGCAGCGGGGCGATTATAGACACCCGGCACACAGCGAGGCATTTACCATGAGCCTGTCGCTGTCCGGCATCGGCGTATCCCGCGGCATTGCTATCGGCAAGGCGCACATCATCGTACGCGGCAGCATCGAGGTGCTGGAAAGCGCGATCCCCGAACAGCACCAGGAAGACGAGATCGCCCGCTTCCTCGCAGCCGTGGAAACGGCACGCATACAACTCAAGTCCATCCGCGACAACATACCCGCCGGCACCAGCATCAATATCGCGTCCTTCATCGACACGAATCTGCTGATGCTGGATGATGCCACCCTGGTGGACGTGCCCATAAAGATCATGCGCAAGCATGGCTGCAACGCGGAATGGGCGCTGAAACTGCAGCGCGATGCCCTGGTCGATGTGTTCGAGCAGATGGACGACGCCTACCTGCGAACGCGCAAGGACGACATTGACCATGTCATCAACCGTATCCAGCATATCCTGCTTGAAACCGGCAGCGAAGACGCGGCCGGCGACGGCATCAACCTGGAAAATGCCATCGTCCTTGCCGACAACCTGACACCGGCCGAGACCGTGCTGCTCGCACACCAGGGCATTGCCGCCTTCGCCACCGAGTTCGGTGGTCCGCTGTCGCATACGGCGATCCTGTCACGCAGCATGCAAACCCCCGCCGTGGTGGGCGCGCACGGCATCCAGACATGGGTCCGTGACGGCGAGACCATCATCCTCGATGGCTTGCAGGGCGTCGTCATTGCCGACCCCGACGAGCAAACGCTCGCCTGGTACCGCATGCGCCAGGACGAGGAGGTACGGCGTCGTGCCCGCCTGGCGCGCCTTGCCGGGGAGCCGGCGGTCACGACAGACAACGTCCCGGTGACCCTCATGGCCAATATCGAGCTGCCCGAGGATGTACAGGCCGCCAGCACGGAAAACGCAATCGGCGTCGGCCTGTATCGCACCGAGTTCCTGTTCATGAACCGGCTGGAGCCACCTGACGAGGAAGAACAGTTCAACTGCTACATGCAGGTCCTCGACGCCCTGGACGGCCAGCCACTGACGATCCGCACCCTGGATATCGGCGCCGACAAGCATGCCGGCGCCGATGCCATCCGTTGCAACAATCCGGCCCTCGGCCTGCGCGCAGTGCGTCTGTGCCTCAAGGACCTGTCGCTGTTCCGGCCGCAGTTACGCGCCATTCTGCGCGCCTCTGCACACGGGCCGGTGCGCATGATGATCCCGATGCTGTCGAATACCCAGGAACTGCACCAGGTACTCTCGCTGGTCAAGAACATGCGCAATGCGCTGCAACGGGAGTCCCTCGCCTTTGCGCCGGACATGCTCATAGGCGCCATGATCGAAGTCCCGGCTGCGGCGCTGACGGCGGCCGACTTTGCAGCCCACCTCGATTTCCTCTCCATCGGTACCAATGACCTGATCCAGTACACACTGGCGATCGACCGGGTGGACGAGGATGTCAACTACCTGTACGACCCTTTGCACCCGGCCGTACTGCACCTGATCAAGATGACCATTGATTCCGGCAGGGATGCCGGCGTTCCGGTCGCCATGTGCGGTGAAATGGCGGGTGATCCGCGCTACACCCGCCTGCTGCTCGGCATGGGCCTGAATGAATTCAGCATGCACCACACGACTCTGCAGGAAGTGAAACACGTTATCAACAACAGCAATATTGCATCACTGCGTCCGCTGGTGGACGAACTGCTGTACAACACCAAGCCCGGACAGATCCGGGCGCGCATCGACTCGCTGAACAGCGACCTTACCGAATGACGGTCATGCTGCTACACTGCGCACTGCACAGCTGACCGGCCTGTTGCCGGGCGGCACGGACAGTACGCAGCAATGACCGAATCCGCCACCATCGACACGACCGAAGGCCGCCTCGAGCATCTCTCGCAGGCACTCGATACCGGTGCCGCAGACCAGATCCGTCACCTGCTGCTCAACCTGCATGGATCCGAAATCGCCGACCTGCTGGAGTGCTTCCCGCACGGTCCGCGCGAGATTCTCTGGGAACTGGTGGACCCCGACGACCGCGGCGAGGTCCTGACCCAGGTCAATGACGAGGTCCGGGCCGGCCTCATCGATGAGCTGGAGACCCGGGACCTGGTCGCCGCCACCGGGAGCCTGGATCCGGATGACCTGGCCGACATCCTCATGGATCTGCCCGGCGCGGTCATCCGGGAAGTGCTGCGCGCCATGGACAAGCAGGACCGCCAGCGCCTGGAGGTCGTGCTGCATTACCCGGAAGACTCCGCCGGCGGCCTGATGAATGTGGACGTGGTCACCGTGCGTGCCGACGTCACCCTGGATGTCGTGATGCGCTACCTGCGCATGCGCGGCGAGCTGCCGCGCAATACCGACAAGCTGTTCGTGGTCGACCGGCATGACTGCTACCGTGGCGCACTGGGGCTGACACAGCTGCTGACCAACGAACCCGAACAGATCGTCGCCGCTGTCATGGACCGCGAAATCCGGGGCATTCTGGCCACGCAGACAGATGTGGAGGTCGCCAGGCAGTTCGAGAACCACGACCTGCTCTCCGCAGCCGTGGTCAGCGAAGACAACAAACTGCTGGGCCGCATCACCATCGATGACGTGGTCGACGTGATCCGCGAGGACGCCGATCACTCGCTGCTGAGCATGGCCGGTCTCGATGAGGAAGACGACACCTTTGCCCCGGTGATGAAGAGCGCCCGGCGGCGCGCCCTGTGGCTGGGCATCAACCTGTTCACCGCCTTTCTCGCCTCCTGGGTCATTGGCAACTTCCAGGCCACGCTCGAGCAGGTGGTCGCACTGGCCGTGCTGATGCCGATCGTCGCCAGCATGGGCGGCATCGCCGGCAGCCAGACCCTCATCATTGTCATACGCGGTCTCGCACTGGGCCAGATCGGCAGCAGCAATGCGCGCTGGCTGATGTACAAGGAACTCGCCGTCTCGATACTGAACGGCATCGGCTGGGCGGTGGTGGTCGCCGTCATCTCCGCGCTGTGGTTCAGCAACCGGGATATCGGCCTCGTCATCGCCGCCGCGCTTGTCATCAACCTGATGTGCGCCGCCCTGGCCGGACTGTCGATCCCGTTTATCCTCAGGCACCTCAACATCGACCCGGCGCTGGCTGGCTCGGTGATCCTCACCACGTTCACCGACGTGATCGGTTTTATGGTGTTTCTGGGACTGGGCACGATTGTCCTGCTCTAGCCATGGACCTGCCGGTTTACCAGGACAGGAGGTATGGATACGGTTCAGCACGAATTTCTGCCTGACTGGACCTGATTATGCTTGACACTGAATCACTGAATGGAAGAATTACAGCCTATAGAATTGCGGTCGCACTGACAGATCGTCAGAGTCGGTCCCTGATAACACAGGAGGAAAATCGTCATGGTCATGAAGACAACTTATATAGCCGGTAGCCTGGTGGCAGTTGTACTGGCAACGGGATGCAGCAAGTCGCCGACGGTAAGCTTTGCCAGCGACGTGAAGCCGGTGCTGGATACGCACTGCGAGGAATGCCACAAAGCGGGGGGCGCGGGTACCGAGAAGAGCGGTTTTTCGGT
>JABDRC010000034.1 GCA_013041945.1 Halobacteria archaeon | reverse complement strand
ATGAGCCAGTTTTTCCAGATTCATCCGGTCAATCCGCAACAGCGCCTGATTTATCAGGCAGTGGAAATCATTCGCCAGGACGGTCTCGTTGCCTACCCGACCGACTCCAGCTATGCGCTGGGCTGTCATGTCGGCGACAAGCGCGGCATGGAGCGCATCCGTCGCATCCGCGGGCTGGACAACCGGCATAACTTCACGCTCATGTGCCGCGACCTGGCGGAGATTTCGACCTATGCCAGGGTCGACAACAGTGCCTACCGCATGCTCAAGTCACTGACGCCGGGAGCGTATACCTTCATCCTGCGCGCCACCGGTGAAGTGCCCCGGCGCCTGCAGAATCCAAAACGCAAGACCATCGGCATCCGGATACCGGACCATCCCATCAGCCTCGCCCTGCTCGATGAGCTGGGCGAGCCGCTGATGAGCTCCACGCTGATCCTGCCGGATAATGACATGCCCGAGACGGACGCACTCGACATCAGGGAGCGTCTGGAACAAGAGCTGGAGCTGGTGATCGACGGTGGCAACTGCGGGCTGGATCCGACCACGGTGGTGGACATGACCGGCGATATCCCTGTCGTCGTGCGTCAGGGTCGGGGTGTGGTCGAGGGTCTCGACTGACCGGTGGTCGCGGTGTGTGCCGGGGCGGGTGCCGCCGGTTCGTAACCCTTTATGAATCCGGTAAAACCGGTTCATGTAACATACAAATCCTCGCGCAGAGACGCAAAGGAAAAAACATCAGCCTCAAGACAACACGACCTGAATCAGGTGACGGAGCATTCATTCTGCCCGTCGACCTGAATTCGCCACACGCCTTGGTTATAATCCGCCGATGTCCGAACTGAGCGTGGTGCAGTTGATTGCGATCTGGGTCGTGCCGGTATTGCTTGCGATTACCGTCCACGAAACGGCGCATGGCTGGGTGGCGGCAAAACTGGGCGACACCACGGCCTACATGCTCGGCAGGCTGACCCTCAACCCGCTCAAGCACATTGATCCGTTCGGTACCATCCTGTTACCGGCGATGATGATCATGCTGGCCGGTTTCGCGCTCGGCTACGCCAAGCCGGTGCCGGTGAACTGGAGCAACCTGCGCCATCCGAAGCGTGACATGGCCATCGTCGCTGCCGCCGGTCCGTTCGTGAACCTGCTGATGGCGGTCGGCTGGGCACTGCTGATTCGCCTGGGGCTGACACTGGGCGAATCCGCGGAGGCGCTGGTCTACATGGGTGTTGGCGGCATCTTTATCAACGTCATCCTGATGGTCATCAATATGCTGCCCCTGCCGCCGCTGGATGGCGGGCGCGTGGCGGTCGGCCTGTTGCCCGGACCGTGGGCCTACCAGCTAAGCCGGATCGAACCATGGGGCTTTTTTATCCTGATCGCACTGCTGTTTACCGGCATGCTCGGCTGGCTGCTCTGGCCGTTGATCGAGTTTTGCATCTCTGTCCTGTCCTCGGTATCGGGCTTGCAGGCGCATCAGTTTATGTTGAAACTCAACGCACTGATGGGCAGATAGGAGAATCACTCTTGGGCGGTATACATACTCAGGGCCGGGTGCTGTCAGGGATGCGACCCACCGGTCACCTGCACCTTGGCCACTATCACGGCGTACTGAAGAACTGGGTCAGCCTGCAGCAGGAATACGACTGTTTTTTCTTCGTTGCGGACTGGCACGCACTCACCACCCACTACGAGGACTCGGGCATCATCGCCGAGAGTATCTGGGACATGGTGATCGACTGGCTGGCTGCCGGCGTCAATCCGTCTTCGGCCCGGCTTTTCATCCAGTCGCAGGTGCCGGAGCATGCCGAGTTGCACCTGCTGCTGTCGATGGTGACGCCGCTCGGCTGGCTGGAACGTGTGCCGAGCTACAAGGACCAGCAGGAAAAACTGCGCGAGCGTGACCTGGCCACCTACGGTTTCCTGGGTTATCCGCTGCTGCAGGGCGCCGATATCCTCATCTACGGCGCCGACAAGGTGCCGGTCGGCGAGGACCAGGTGGCGCATGTCGAGCTGACCCGTGAAATCGCACGGCGCTTCAACCATATCTACGGCCGCGAGGAGGGTTACGAGGAAGCCGCCAATGCCGCCATCAAAAAGATGGGCAAGAAGAACGCAAAGCTCTACCGGCAGTTGCTGAAGCGATACCAGGAGCAGGGTGACCACGAGGCCGTCGAGGTGGCGCGGGCGCTGCTGGCCGGGCAGCAGAACCTGGCCATCAGCGACCAGGAACGCCTGCTGGGTTTCCTGGAGGGCGGCGGCCGCACGATTCTGACGGAGCCCGAGGCACTGCTGACGCCGGCCTCGAAGATGCCCGGACTGGACGGGCAGAAGATGTCGAAGTCCTATCACAACACCATCAGCCTGCGGGAGCGGCCGGATGACGTGCAGGAAAAACTGCGCACCATGCCGACCGACCCGGCCCGCGTGCGCCGCACCGACCCGGGCAATCCCGATATCTGCCCGGTCTGGCAGTTGCACCAGGTGTATTCCGGTGAGGACGTGCAGGCCTGGGTGCGCGAGGGGTGTACGACGGCCGGTATCGGCTGCCTGGATTGCAAGCAGCCGGTCATCGACAGCGTGCTGGGCGAACTGCAGCCGATCCAGGAACGTGCGCGTGAGTTCGAGCAGGACCCGGGGCGGGTGCGCGCGATCATCAACGAGGGCGGGGAGGCCGCGCGCACCGTGGCGCGCGCCACGCTGGAGGAAGTACGCGCAGCGATGGGGCT
>JABDRC010000281.1 GCA_013041945.1 Halobacteria archaeon | reverse complement strand
CCAGGTGGCCGGCAGCGTGCAGATTGCGCGCCATGGGTGCGCCCATGGCGCCAAGGCCGATGATGCCTGTTTTCATGGTGTTGTCTCCCGTGCCTTCGATTTATTCATAGTATCCAGCGTGTTCGATTGGGACACACAATTCATGTATACGATTTATCCTCGTTTTCCCGTGCGCTCGACTCGCCTTAGTATTTCCGGACGCTCGAATCGTCCTTGTCATTGTAGGAGCGCAGGCATGCGCGAATATATATGTAAATTTGTTCGCGGACAGCGTCCGCTCCTACAGCGGAATTATCCAGCAGTGAAATATCCGCGTATCCGGATCATTAATCATGATGCAGGTAGGTGGTATCGCTTAGCCCGGCCTCGTAGACCTGCAGGTACTGCTGCCGCTGCTGTTCGCTGAGGTCTGCCTGTGCCAGCCTGTCGCGGTAGGTGGCCAGCAATTGCGCCGGCGTGAACTCGACGTAGCGCAGCAGCTCGTCGACGGTATCGCCATGGCGCGGTTCCACCAGCCGGTAGCCGCCCTGCCCTGTCAGTTCGACATTCACCGCGTCGGTATCGCCGAACAGGTTATGCATGTCGCCGAGAATTTCCTGGTAGGCACCCAGCATGAAAAATCCCAGCAGGTAGTCCTCGCCCGCCTCGATCGCGTGCACCGGCAGGCTGTGCTCGATGCCGGCGCTGTCGACGTAGTACTCGATATGCCCGTCCGAGTCGCAGGTCAGGTCGTGCAGGGTCGCGCGCCGGTCCGGCGCCTGGTCAAGTCGCTGCAGCGGCATGATGGGAAATACCTGGTCGATCCCCCACACGTCCGGCATGGACTGAAACACCGACAGGTTGCAGAAATACTTGTCGGCCAGCTTGCGGTTGATCTCGTCCAGTAACGTATCATCGATATGCGTATCCGCAAGCTGCCTGCGCAGTTGTTCGCAGGTACTGTAATAAAGCGTCTCGCCGCAGGCGCGCTGTGTGAGCGACAGGTCGCCATCGGCAAAGGCAGCACGCAGCACCGATAATGCGTTGCAGGCGCGTGCATAGATGTCGCTTGCCGAGACTGCAGGCTTGCCACCGGCTTGCTGTGTGGTTGTGCTGTCATCGACGTCATCGTCCGGCTGAGCCGGTGTGCGCCCGGTGTCTGTGGCGGCTGTCGCGTGTTCGCGGCAGGCGCGCAGTTCTGCCAGTACTGCGTTGTCGTCACCCGTGGCATCATCCGTTGTGGTCAGTACGCGCTCGGTATCGATGACACTGGTGATCAGGAGTGCGTGATGCGCCGTCAGGGCGCGGCCGGATTCAGTCAGGAACGCGGGTGCCGGCAGTGCATGTTTACGGCAGATATCGGCAAACACACCGACGACGGCGTCGGCATAGGCCGCCATGTCGTAGTTCACCGAACACAGGTTGTCCGAGGCCGTGCCGTCGTAATCGACGCCCAGGCCTCCACCTGCGTCCACCTCGCCCAGCGGCAGACCGGCGCGACGTAATTCCACCCACATATGTGCCATTTCCTGCAGGGCCTGGCGGAACACGGCCATGTCGGTGATTTGCGAACCCGGGTGACAGTGCAGCATGTGGATACACTCTGTCAGGCCGGCCGCCCGCACCCGCTCGAGCAGTGCAAGCGTACCGGCGGCGGTAAAGCCGAACTTGGAACGGTCACCACCGGTGTTCTGCCAGTTGCCGCCGGTGGCGGCCGCCAGGCGCACGCGCAGGCCCAGGCGCGGTCGCACGCCCAGTGCGTCACCCTGGCGGATGACATGATCCAGCTCGGAGAGCTTTTCGATGACCAGCGTGACGCGATGGCCGAGCTGCTGGCCGATCAGTGCCAGGCGGATATAGCCGGCATCCTTGTAGCCATTACAGATAATGGTGGTACCGGGGGGTGCAATACCGAGCAGGGCCATGAGTTCCGGCTTGCTGCCCGCCTCCAGCCCGATCCGCTCGCCGCCGTGGCGGATGATGGGCTCGACCACGTGGCGCTGCTGGTTGACCTTGATCGGGTAGACGGCGGTATAGTGGCTGTCGAGCGCGTGCTGCCGGATTGCCTGTGAAAAGGCGCCACACAGGCGATCCACCTGCGTGTGCAGGATATCGGTAAAACGCACCAGCACCGGCCATGTCAGGCCCGCGGCATGTGCGCGGTCGGCCAGCTCACGCAGGTCTACCGACGCCGTACCGGGCCGGCCCGACGGGCTTACCAGCAAATGGCCGCTGTCATCCACATCGACATAGCCGTTGCCCCAGCCGGGTATGTTGTACTGCCGCCGTGCATCTTCGGTTGTCCAGCCCATGGTCTGGCACGATAATGAGAGACAGGCTCAAGATCAATGAAGAATCGCAGGGTGATTAACCCCGGCACCTGAAAATAGAGCCGCAGGAGCGCAGGCATGCGCGAATATATAAGCAGGATTTGTTCGCGGACAGCGTCCGCTCCTACAATATGTATTCAGACCGGAGCATACCGTAGCGCAAGAGATGCAATGGCCGTAGGAGCGCAGGCATGCGCGAATATATAACCGGAATTAATTCGCGGACAGCGTCCGCTCCTACAGTAAATAATTTGTGGCGGAGGCTACATGCTGGACGAAAAACAGTGGTTCATCGAGGAAGACGAGGCCGGCGGCTCGCTGTTCGGGGTCAAAC
>JABDRC010000033.1 GCA_013041945.1 Halobacteria archaeon | reverse complement strand
TCGACCGTGCGTGACGGTCCGAGTGAGCTGCAGCCGTGCAGCACTGCGAACAGCATCAACAGCGGTATCAGGTTCAGGTATCTCATAGTCATGGCCATGTTCAACGCGTACCCTGCTTGTACTTGCGGTATTCCTCCCAGAGTTTCTTCTTCAACTCGGGATCGGTCTCCTTCTCGGCCGCCTCCCGCAGCTGCCGCGCCACCACGTCATCATCACTGCCGTCCGGGATATCCGGCGGTACTCCCCGCCTGCCGCCCTGGCGCTGTGTGCCGGTGCCCGCTCCCTCGCCCTGGCTGGCGTCAGCGTCGCTGTCACCCTCGGTGTCTTCGCCTTCTTCACCGTCTTTACCTTCTGCACCGTCCAGGCCGTCAGCCGTGCCGGCATCGCCCGCTCCGCCACCCCCGGCGGCATCCGTCATGGGTGCGGCGGCCCTGACCCGAACCTGCTCGCGCAGCAGCATTTCATCGAACTCACCGAGGCCGCTGAGCAGTTCTGCATCGAGGGAAGCGATCTGTTCATCGGTGGTTTGCTCTCCCGTCTGGTCGATCGCTGCCGGCGCAAGCACTGGCGGCGGCTGTGACGGACAACCCAGGCCGGAAGGTACCGGCAGGCCTGCAGCGGACAGTGCCACGCAATCCTCGGCCACCTGGCGGTGCAGGCGGGCGACATACCCGGCGTAGTCTGCGGCTTCCCTGCCGTTTAAACTGCCGCGCTGCCGCCGGTCGTGAAAATCCTGTTCGGCCGCCACCAGGGCCGCATGATCGATGCGCAGGCGCTCGAGCAGGTTCCCGTCGTCGGCCACCGCCCCGCAGGTTGCCAGCAACAGCCCTGCCGTGATCAAAAACCTGACATGCTTCATAGCATTACCCGCCTGCCTGGAATGCCTGTAGGCATCTTAGTACGCATGGCGGGCGTATAGGAGACAAAATCCGCATTTTTACAAAAGTCCATAAACACCCTGTTTGCCCGGGATACGCTCTAACCGATCGATTTCCGGCTGTTTTTCGGGTTTGTGCTGTTATGACCACTGAATTCGCAAACCGGCTCAATTGAAAATTGCCCCGGCTGGACCCGTATGACCGGTGGTTCCGGCGCAAGCCATGAAAGGCCTGTACTTTGATATCCTGATTTTCTTAACATACATCGAATCTGCAAACCTTGCCCGGCCAGGAGGCGAGCCAATGGCGGTACCCGCAAGTGTCACCCGTTACGAACCCGGGGTGGTCATCCCTGCCTTGCTTGGCGTCACGGCCCTGGCATTATTCATCAATCACGATGTCTCCAACCGCCAGGCACTGCTGCTGCTGATCGGTAGCGGTCTGGGTTTCAGCCTGTTCCATGCCGCCTTTGGATTTGCCGGCGGCTGGCGGCGCTTCGTGCGCGAGCGGCGCAGTGCGGCGATCCGCGCCCAGCTGCTGCTGGTAGCCCTGGTTTCGCTGGCCTTTTTTCCGCTGCTGACGGGCACGGTGCCCGGATTATCACTGCACGGCGCCTACGCCCCGGTGGGGATGTCTGTGCTGGTCGGCGCTTTTCTGTTCGGCATCGGCATGCAGCTGGGTGGCGGCTGCGGTTCGGGCACCCTGTACACCGTCGGTGGCGGGCACATAAAAATGCTGGTTACGCTGGTCTTTTTTATCGCCGGCTCGGTGATCGGCTCGATCCATTTGCCCTGGTGGACACAGTTGCCTTCCCTGGGCAAGATTTCCCTGCTGGCGGGCTTCGGCTGGCCCGTGGCACTTGGCCTGCAATTGCTGACACTGACGACCCTCTATCTGCTGGTCACCGGCCTCGAACAGCAACGCTATGGCGATCATGAACCCCTGACCCTGGCCCGGGGGCAACGCTCCCTGCTGCAGCGGCTGGTGTCCGGGCCGTGGCCGGTTATATGGGGTGCCGCGGGGCTGGCACTGCTCAGCCTGGCCACGCTGCTGGTCGCAGGACATCCCTGGTCGATCACCTTTGCCTTTGGCCTCTGGGGCACCAAGCTGTGGGCCGCGCTGGGCGG
>JABDRC010000275.1 GCA_013041945.1 Halobacteria archaeon | reverse complement strand
GCATCACCGAGAAAACAGATACAGATCTCGTCGCCACCTTTCATCTGGATGCCCTTGGCAATGCCCGCGGCCAGCGGAAACGGGCCACCGACCAGCGCATAACCACCCATGAAGCGGTGCTGCACATCGAATATATGCATGGATCCGCCGCGCCCCTTGCTGACACCGGTTTCCTTGGCAAACAGCTCCGCCATCACCGCGCGCGGATCCGAACCCGATTTCATGGCATGTACATGGTCGCGATAACTGGTGATCACGTAGTCATGGCCAACGCGCGCCGCCTCGAGCACACCGTGTGCACAGGCCTCCTCGCCGGGGTAGAGGTGCAGGAAGCCGCCGATATTGCGTTCGACGTAGGCTTCATAACAACGCTCCTCGAAGCGACGGGCAAACAGCATCTCGCGTAACAGGCGTTTTTTATCGGCGTCTTTCATGCAGCAGGTATCTGAATGTAATGGAAAGTTGTCGTTTCCCGGTCCGGGCGCCGGTATCACCGGTCACCGCTTCCGGCCGGCTACGTAGCATACCCCATCTTCCTGATTTCCAAGGAAACAGCAGTATCAGTAACACGGCAAGCGCGATATCATCTGTGTTTTGCGTTAACAGGTCAAGGCAAACAGTATGCAGATCCCCTACCGACACAGCGAGAAAATCAAGATTAATCAACATTTAAAAGATGCGACCGCGAAACAGCTGGATGGCCGGCAGGTGGTCATCGTGATTGTACCCGACAAGCCCGGCAAGGCCGCCTGGGACCGCATCGCCCGCGGGGAGCTCATGCGGACACGCTATCAGCGCCGCCTGCGCCAGGACAAGACCTGTCGCCGGATCACGCTCGACCTGCCGAACAAGCGCGGCACCCGGGTCCTGCTGCAGGCGATCAGGCCCGACAGCAGCACCTTCGACCTTCTGACCACGGCGCGCAAGCTGGCGAAGACCGTCCGCTCGCTCGACCCGGGCAGCGTGACGCTGCAGGTCTCCGGTTTCGACAGCTCGCCGGCCGCGCGCGTTACGGAAAGCATGCTCGCCGCACTCATGGCCGCGGCCTGTCCCATGCCCGATTACCGGTCCGAGCGGTCGCCGGATGCCGCACTGGCGCGCATCGATGTATTCGGGCTCAACGAAAAACTTGACCTGTCACAGGTGCGCGCGGACATCACCGGCAATCACCTGGCCCGCTGGCTGGCAGCACTGCCGCCGAATGAACTCACCCCCGGCCGCTACCGGGAACTGGTCAGCCAGCTGGCCGAGCAGGAAGGCTGGAGCATGCAGTTCCTCGATCGCAAGGCCCTGGCCCGCAAGAAAGCCGGCGCCTTCCTGGCCGTTTCGCAGGCCAGCCCGGTCGCCGATGCGGGCATCGTGCATCTGCGCTACCGGCCAAAGCGGCGCGGCGGGAAAAAACTCGCGCTGGTCGGCAAGGGTATTTGCTTCGATACCGGCGGCGTGAACGTCAAGCCGGCCAGGTACATGAACGGCATGCATGAGGACATGCAGGGCAGTGCCGTTGCACTCGGCACCCTGCTGGCGCTGACGCGACTCGGCGTCGATTACCCCGTCGATTGCTGGCTGGCACTGGCGGAAAACCACATCGGCAGCAAGGCCTACAAGCCGAACGATGTGGTCACCGCGTGCAACGGTACCACCATCGAGGTCAAGCACACGGACGCCGAGGGGCGCATGGTGCTGGCCGATACACTGGCACTCGCCAGCCGCGAAAAACCGCATGCGCTGATCGATTACGCCACGCTGACCGGCGCCTGTATCTATTCGCTGTCATCCCGCTACAGCGGCGTGTTCTCCAACCGCTTCGACCTCAACGAAACCCTGATCGCCGCCGGCCGCGACAGCGGGGAGCGCGTCTGGCCGTTTCCCCTGGATGATGACTTCGACGAGTCGCTGAAATCACCCGTCGCGGACACGCTGCAGTGCACACTCGAGGGTGATGCGGACCATATCCTCGCGGCGCGCTTCCTGAAAAAGTTCGTCGATGACGGCATCCACTGGGTCCACGTCGACCTGGCGGCAAGTCATCACAAGGGCGGACTCGGCCACATTCCGACGGACACCACCGGCTTCGGTGTGCGCTATTCGCTGAACCTGCTGAGCCAGCAGAATCTCATGGACGGCACATGGAACTGACCCTCACCCGCCCGGACGACTGGCACCTGCACGTGCGCGACGGCGACGCGCTGGCCGGCGTGGTCCCGCATACCGCGGCGCACTTCGGTCGCGCCATCATCATGCCGAACCTGCAGCCGCCGGTCACCACCGCTGCCCAGGCCATGGAATACCGGCGGCGTATCCTTGCCGTCCTGCCGGATGACACGGATTTCAATCCCCTGATGACGCTGTATCTCACGGACAATACCTCGACAGAGAACATCCGGCAGGCCGCGGAGAACGAACATGTACACGCCGTCAAACTCTACCCGGCCGGCGCCACGACACATTCCGATGCGGGCGTGACGGACATCCGCAACACCCACGAGGCACTCGCGGCCATGCAGCAATACGGGCTGCCCCTGCTGGTCCATGCCGAGGTCACCGACAGTACGGTCGATGTATTCGACCGCGAGGCCGTGTTTATCGAGCGCCATCTGCAGCCACTGGTCGAACGGTTCCCTGCATTGAAGGTCGTCCTCGAACATGTCACGACGCAGCAGGGCGTCGACTTCGTGGCATCCGCACCGGACACGGTCGCCGGGACCATTACCGCCCACCACCTGCTGATGAACCGGAATGCGATGTTCGCAGGCGGCATGCAACCGCATAACTACTGCCTGCCGGTGCTGAAACGTGAACGGCACCGGCAGTCGCTGATCAGCGCGGCAACCGGCGGCAGCGGAAAATTCTTCCTCGGCACAGACAGTGCACCGCATGCACGCGAGCGCAAGGAAACGGCATGTGGCTGCGCCGGCATCTACACGGCGCATGCCGCTCTCGAACTGTATGCACAGGCCTTCGAGGATGCCGGCGCACTGGACCGGCTGGAGGCTTTTGCCAGTCACTTTGGCGCGGACTTCTATGGCCTGCCGCGCAACCGCGACACCATTACGCTGGAGAAGACCGACTGGCAGGTGCCGGACAGCTACCCGCTGGGCAGCTCAACCGTGATACCGATGTATGCGGGCGAGACACTGCACTGGCGAGTCAGGAAACAATAGTCCCCGGCATGCGACCACAGGGACAATGCAAGAACGGGAACCATTTTCCCGTGAATCAATTTGACAAGAGAGCACTTGTAACAACCTGCTAACGGGCCAAGGGGGGCACGGGTAAGAATATGGAATATTTCAATGACCTGGCTGATTTCAGCGCCCCGGAAATCAGGGAACTACTGGCC
>JABDRC010000273.1 GCA_013041945.1 Halobacteria archaeon | reverse complement strand
TGCCAGTCCGTCACCTGCTGGAAGCGGTGCGCGACATTGAGCAGGCGACCCTCTGCAAAGTAATTCCCGACCAAATGCAGACCCGCCGGCATGTCGCCGGGCATCCCGGCCGGAATCGACATGGCCGGCAGCCCGGCCAGGTTCACCGCGATGGTATAGATATCCGACAGGTACATGCTGACCGGGTCGTCCGCCTTCTCACCAAGTCTGAACGCGGTCGATGGCGCCGTCGGCCCCATGATGACGTCCACCTGTTCGAACGCCTGCAGAAAATCATCGCGAATCAGCCGGCGCACCTGCTGGGCCTTCAGATAGTAGGCATCATAGTAACCGGCCGACAGCGCATAGGTACCGATCAGGATGCGCCGCTTGACCTCCGCACCGAAACCCTCGCCGCGCGAACGCGTGTACAGGTCCGACAGGTCTTCCGGCTCCCGGGCCCGGTAACCGAAGCGCACACCGTCAAAACGCGACAGGTTGGAGGAACATTCCGCCGGCGCCACGACGTAGTAGGCCGGCACGGCGAGGTGTGTGTTCGGCAGGCTGATTTCCACGACCGTGGCGCCAAGCTTCCTGAATTCTTTCAGCGCCGCCTCCACTGCGGCGGCCACGCCGGCATCCAGCCCCTCGCCGAAATACTCTTTTGGCAGACCGATGCGCAGCCCCTTGAGCGAATCCCCCAGGCCGGCGCGATAATCCTCCACCGGGCGATCCACGCTGGTCGAATCGCGCTCGTCGAAGCCGGCCATGACACCCAGCATGATGGCGGCATCCTCGGCCGACCGGGCAAACGGGCCGGCCTGGTCGAGACTGGAAGCGAAGGCGATCATGCCGTAGCGCGATACGCGCCCGTAGGTCGGTTTCAGGCCGGTGACCCCGCACAGCGCCGCCGGCTGCCGGATGGATCCGCCGGTGTCGGTGCCGGTGCCGGCAGGCACCAGCCGGGCGGCGACCGCGGCCGCCGACCCACCCGATGAACCGCCGGGCACCGTGTCGGTGTTCCAGGGATTCTTCACCGGGCCGTAAAAGCTGGTCTCGTTCGACGAGCCCATGGCGAACTCGTCCATATTGGTCTTGCCGAGCATGACGGCCCCGGCGGCCTGCAATTTCGCCGTAACGGTCGCATCGTAGGGGGCGGTGAAATTGTCCAGCATCCTCGACCCGCAACTGGTGCGGATACCCTGCGTGCAGAAAATATCCTTGTGCGCGAACGGGATACCAGTCAGCGGACCGGCCTCACCCTGTTGCAAACGCGCATCGGCCGCGCGCGCAGCGGCCAGTGCCTGCTCCTCGGCCACCGTAATGAAACTGTTGAGCGCACCATCCAGCCGGCCGACGCGATCCAGGCAGGCGCGCGTGAGTTCCTCGCTGGAAAACTCGCCGGCCTGCAGGCCGGCGGCCAGCTCGACAAGGCTCTTGCTGTGCATGATGTCCTGCCGGCCTACTCGATGACCTTCGGCACCAGGTACAGGCCGGCCTCGGTCTGCGGTGCCACGTGCTGGAAGTTCTCGCGGTCATTCACTTCGGTGACCGTATCCGGACGCAGCCTTTGCGTGGCCTCCAGCGGATGCGCGAGCGGTTCAACACCCGCCGTATCGACCGCATTCAGCTGTTCGACGAAGGCAAGAATAGCGGACAGGTTGCGCGCGTACTCCGGGATATCATCTGCATCGATCCCCAGGCGGGCAAGGTGGGCGATTTTTTCGACATCCGAAGCTTGAAGTGACATGCGAACTCCACTGGACTGGTTGACCACGTAAAACAGCGCACGCAAAGGTAGCACAATCATTTGACGAGAACACCACTCGGCTATGCGGGTGACGGTAAGGCACGAATTTCGATGTATTTCCTTGCCCCGGACGTTCGCCGTTGTTAGATTACGTGCTTTCTTTTTGACGATGCACGCACTCGGGACTGAATCTTGATAAAAAGCCTGTTCGGGATATTCTCCAATGACCTGTCCATCGACCTGGGCACGGCTAACACACTGATTTACGTGCGCGGCCAGGGCATCGTGCTGAATGAACCCTCGGTTGTCGCCATCCGGCAGGATCGCGGCCCGGGCGGCCCCAAGAGCATTGCGGCCGTCGGCACGGAAGCCAAGATGATGCTCGGCCGCACACCGGCCAACATTACGGCCATTCGGCCATTGAAGGACGGCGTGATCGCCGACTTCACTATCACGGAAAAAATGCTCCAGCATTTCATCCACAAGGTGCACGAGGCGCGCTTCTTCAAGCCCAGCCCGCGCGTCCTGATCTGCGTACCCTGCGGATCTACCCAGGTGGAGCGCCGTGCCATCCGTGAATCCGCCGCCGGCGCCGGTGCACGCGAGGTCTACCTGATCGAGGAGCCGATGGCGGCCGCCATCGGTGCCGGCATGCCGGTCGACGAGGCGCGCGGCTCCATGGTACTCGATATCGGTGGCGGCACCTCGGAAGTTGCCGTTATCTCGTTGAATGGCATTGTCTATTCCTCGTCGGTCCGGATCGGCGGCGTACGCCTGGACGAGGCCATCATCAACTATATACGGCGCAATTACGGCACGCTGATCGGCGAGGCCACCGCCGAGCGCATCAAGCACGACATCGGCTCGGCCTATCCCGGCAAGGAAATCAACGAAATGGAGGTCAAGGGGCGTAATCTGTCCCAGGGCATTCCGCGCAGCTTCACGCTGAACAGCAACGAAATCCTCGAGGCCCTGCAGGAACCGCTGGCCGGACTGGTCGGCGCCGTAAAGACCGCACTGGAACAGACCCCGCCGGAACTGGGTGCTGACGTCGCCGAGCGCGGCATTGTCCTCACCGGTGGCGGCGCCCTGTTGCGTGACCTCGACAAGCTGATCATGGAAGAAACCGGCCTGCCGGTTGTGGTTGCCGACGATCCGCTGACCTGCGTTGCACGCGGCGGCGGACGGGCACTCGAACTGTTCGACGAGCGCGGTGGCGACGTCTTTACGGTTGAATAAGACATGAGAGCAGGTACATCCTGAACCTCACTTTTTACGTTCTGCGAACGTATAATCCTCCGCGTAAGATTGCATTGCCATTCCTTCTTCCTCCGGGACGCCTGCAGGGACGCAGGCGGTAGGACGAAGCAGGATGCCAGAGTCGAGAAGGACAGAGCCTGCCCCCGTGCAGGCGGGGGATGAGGGGATAAAATCGACTGATTCTTATCATGACCCCCTCTCCCCGGCCCTCTCCCGGAGGGAGAGGGTGCACGTGAATGCGCAAACTTTGCGCATTGCCTACTAGAGGGGTGCCCGATCAAGCTCATATTTACACAGGGTCCATCCATTACGACGCGCCTGTTCGT
>JABDRC010000251.1 GCA_013041945.1 Halobacteria archaeon | reverse complement strand
ATCTCGAACAGCGCGAATGCCTGCGTGGCCTGATGCTGATGATGGACATCCGCCACCCGCTGAAAGACTATGATCGTCAAATGCTGGACTGGGCCAACCACATCTCACTGCCGGCACATATACTGCTGACGAAGTCGGACAAACTGAAGCGGGGGCCGGCCAGCAGCACCGTGCTCAAGGTCCGTGCGGAGCTGCACAAGCTCAATCCGGCGTTTACCGTGCAGGCATTTTCCTCACTCAAGAGGACAGGCATCGACCAGGCCCACGCCAAACTCGATGAATGGTTCGGATACGCGCATCAGGCACAAGCCGACATTCAACGGAACTGACAGCCCTGAACTCCAGAGTCATCACCTACGAACCCAAGGCCGCGCCGCGGGACGCCCCGCCATTGCTATTCGTGCATGGCGCCTACGTGGGTGGCTGGTGCTGGGCGGAAAATTTTCTGCCGTACTTTGCCGGGCTCGGTTACCGCGCCCACGCCGTCGATCTGTGCCGGCATAGTCGGGCGCGCCCGCATTTTACACCGCATGCCTCCCTGAGTGACTACATCGCGGAAATCGAGGCGTCGGTCGCAAACCTGGGGGAATCCCCGGTACTGATCGGGCATTCGATGGGCGGCTACCTGGTGCAACAGTACATAGCGCAGCGGTCCGCACCGGCGGCCGTTCTGATGGCCTCGGTTCCACCCCAGGGGCTCCTGCCGACCACGGCCTGGCTGGCATTGACCAACCCCTTGCTGTTCCAGCAGATCCAGTTGCTGCAATGGTTCGGGCCACAGACCGTATTTGCACTCTATGGGGTCGAGGGTGGCCGGCGGCCGCTGTTCTCGCCACACCTGGCGGACGAAAAGGTCAGAAAGTACGTGGCGCGCGCGCAGCTCGAATCACCTCAGGCCATCATCGAGATGTCCTTACCCGTGGGTGCGCAACCCCGGGCCTCCTCCCCGGTGAAAACGCTCGTGATGGGCGCGAGCCTTGACAGCCTGATCCCTGCCTCTGCGGTCCATTCGACCGCGGGCGCATTCGGCACCCAGGCCGTATTCGTCGACGAACTCGGCCACGCAATGATGCTTGACCACCATTGGCTGAATGCGGCGACGATTGTCGAGAACTGGTTGCGTGAACAGGGGATGTAGTGCGCGCGCGGACCACGCGGACATTCACAACCGGGAATTGCGCATCGCCAGCACGATCCCAAGCACCACCGACAACCCGCCAACGCCGTGCATCAGGACGTCGCGGGTCGCCAGCACGATCAGCGCTGCGCCCAGGAGGACCAATCCCATACCAAACCAGAACAGGCGCTTTGCACGCATGGAGCTGGGATTGCTCATGTAGGCGGTCCTCCGTTGGGACTCAGTGCGCCTCGTCCCAGTTGTCACCAACACCGATATCCACCACCAGCGGCACGCTCAGTTGCGCGGCGGATTCCATCAGCTGCCTGATCTTCGACGATGCGGCATCGAGCTCATCGGGGGCAACCTCGAATACCAGTTCATCATGCACCTGCATGAGCATGTTCAGCGACGGCCTCTCCTGCTGTATCCAGTCATCCACGGCCAGCATGGCACGCTTGATGATATCGGCCGCGGTACCCTGCATAGGCGCATTGATCGCGGTACGTTCCGCGGCGGAACGCACCTGCTGATTGCGTGCCGTGATATTCGGCAGGTAAAGCCGCCGGCCGAACAGGGTCTCGACATAGCCCTGCTCACGCGCCTGCTCACGGGTGCGTTCCATGAAATCCTTCACCCCCGGGTAACGCGTGAAATATAGGTCCACGTACTCCTGTGCCGCACCGCGTTCGATGCCCAGCTGCCTGGCCAGACCGAACGCCGACATACCGTAGATCAGGCCGAAATTGATCGCCTTGGCCGAACGCCGCTGCTCTGCACTCACCGCATCCGGGCCGTCTGCACCGAACACCTCAGCCGCGGTCGCACGATGGATATCGGCACCGGCGGCGAAGGCCTCCACCAGACCGGCATCACCGGAAAGATGCGCCATGATACGCAGCTCGATCTGTGAATAGTCCGCCGCCAGCATCCGCCAGCCACCCTGCGGCACGAAGGCCTGGCGGATGCGCCGACCCTCGGCACTGCGTACCGGGATGTTCTGAAGATTCGGATCCGAAGAACTCAGTCGTCCGGTCGCGGCAACGGCCTGATGATAGCTGGTGTGCAGCCGGCCGGTCGCCGGATCGATCATTTCAGGCAGTTTGTCGGTGTAGGTCGACTTGAGTTTGGCCAGGCCGCGATGCTCCAGGATCACCCGCGGCAGCTCGTACCCCTGTTCGGCGAGTTCCTGCAGGACCGACTCTGCGGTGGAAGGCGCACCCTTGGGCGTCTTTGCGACTATCGGTAGCTGCAGCTCCTCGAAGAAAATCTGACCGATCTGTTTCGGTGAGCCCATATTGAAACTGCGCCCGGCGATCTCGTAGGCCTGCTGCTCCAGCTCATGCATGCGCTTGGCCATTTCGACGCTCTGGGCGGCCAGCATCTTCCCGTCGAGCCGCACGCCGGTTCGCTCGATCCGCGACAGGACACTGAGTAGCGGCACCTCCATCTCGGTAAGCAGGCGGCGCAGCGGCTCGACCGCCTCCAGCTTAGGCCACAAGGCCTGGTGCAGGCGCAGGGTGATATCGGCATCTTCCGCCGCGTAGGGTCCGGCCTGTTCCAGCGGTATCTGGTCGAAGGTCAGCTGTTTGGCACCCTTGCCCGCGACGTCCTCGAAATGAATGGTCTTGAGACCGAGATGACGCTCAGCAAGGCTGTCCATGTCATGGCGACCGCCGCCTGCATTCAAAACATAGGACTCGAGCATGGTGTCGTATGCAATACCGCGCAAGGTGATGCCGTGATTGACCAGTACGCTCTTGTCATATTTGAGGTTCTGCCCGACCTTGGGCCGCTCGGGATCCTCGAGCAACGGTTTGAACAGTGACAGCACCTCATCGCGGTCGAGCTGGTCGGGCGCGCCTGGATAGTTATGTGCCAGCGGGACATAGGCCGCACAGCCCGTCTCGATTGCAAAGGACACGCCGACGATCTGCGCCTGCATGTAATCGAGGCTGGTCGTTTCGGTGTCGAATGCGATCAGGGGTGCCGACTCCAGGCGCTCGAGCCAGGCATCGAGAGCGGCCCGCTCGAGGATGGTTTCATAGTTTCTCTCGCCCCCTCCAGCGGCCTCTGATGTCTCATCATCAGGTGCGGAACCATCTTCCAGGCTGGCCAGCAGGCGGCGCGATTCCAGACGCTCATAATGCTTGCGCAGCGCCGCTGGATCACCGGCATGCGGCTGCAGATCCTCTGGCCGCTGCTCGAGCGCCACATCGGTCTTGATG
>JABDRC010000249.1 GCA_013041945.1 Halobacteria archaeon | reverse complement strand
ATATTAAGATTGGTCGAACTTACACTGGGCTGCACCGGATTGATATTATTGTCCTGCATCATCTGGGCCTGGAACAGTTCACTGACGCGCGAAATTTCACGACGCCGGACATTCCTGTAGGTATCAGACAGAAACCGGTGTGCCGAGTCGTTAGCCGGGTCCAGCGTCAGCGATCGGGTTGATTCGTTTACTCCAAGCTGGGAAAACCCCAGGTCATTGTACGCCCTGGACAGGCTGGTACCACGTGCCGCCCGGTCCTTGTCCAGCAGCAGGCGGCCACGATAGGCGGCGCGGTTGTCGTTCAGCTCGATCGACTTCTCCAGGTCGCGCGCGGCCTCGACCGGCCGATTTTCCGTCTGCCTGGCAATACCGGAGTACAGATGCGGTGTCGGATCATTCGGATCCAGCTGTTTGGCGATGTCGAACTGGTCGGCATCCAGCGGCCCGCGCTTCTCCTCGAAGTAGGCCTTGCCGAGGTAGCTGCGCAGCAGTGCATCGCTGGAACCCAGGCCCACCGCGATCTCGATTTCCTGACGTCCAGCCAGCAAATCACCATCGCTGATTTTCGCCAGTCCCAGGCCCAGGTGCGGCAGCGGGTCGGCGGAATCCAGTGCGATGGCCTTCTCGAACGCCGCCCGCGCTGCCTCGTTGCGGAATTCGGCCAGGGCACTGAAGCCCAGCGTGATCTGGGTACGCCCCAGGTTGGGGGCCAGTGCCACCGCCTGCTGTGCGGATGCGCTGGCCTGCGCGCGTTCCCCCAGCATCAGCTGCAGTTCGGCCAGGCGTGCATGGGCCAGCGCGTTCTCCGGCTGCTGTGCCACGGCCTGCTGCAGGGAGTCACGTGCCTCGCTGATCCGGTACTTGGCCTGCTGCGCATAGGACAGTGCAATCTTCGCCGCAGTACTGTCGGGACTCAGGCTCACGCCCTGGCCGGCATCGGCCAGTGCCTGGTCAGGCTGATTCTGCACCACGTTGATCACCGCGCGCAGGGCATAGGCCAGTCCGGCATCGGCGCCCCCGGCCGCGATGGCCTGTTCGACGCCGCTGCGCGCCTCATCCACCCGGCCAACGGAGAGGTCGTCGGCCGCCTGCCGCAAAGCCGGTGAGACGCCCTGGCCACCACCCGTGGCCAGGATCGGCGGATAATACAGCGACCACTGCGCGGCATCGCGCGGGCGCACCACGGTGCGCGCCTGCGGGGCCTGCCCCGCCTTCGCGGCAACCGCTTCGCCACCCGATACCGAGGCACTGCCCTGCGCGTTCGAGGCCAGCACAATGCCTTCGAATACGGTGAGGATCGCCTCATCATCCGTGACCCGGAAGACAAACTCGGTGCCCTCGATGGAACCGTTCAGGTACGGCGTGCTGACTTCGAAGCCGCGTGGCTTGCGGCTGAATGACTGGAAGGCCCCCTTCAGCAGGCTGAGCACCGAGCGCTCCTCGGCGACACCGCTGATGTTGTCCAGCCGCATGGCGGTGTTCTCGTCGATACGCAGCACGGCCTGGTTGACAAGTGCCACGGTGGCACGGCTGCGCGCACCGGCACGGACCGTATCCCCCTGGCAGAGTGACTGGTTCAGCGTTGCGGGTTGCCAGGCCGACGCCCGGGACGATTGCACCTCGACCTGCCCTTCCAGGCTGGCCAGTCGCCCGACCATCGTGTCACAGGACTGCGCCGCAGACACAGCCAGGGAAAACAGCAGCAGACAACCACCGAGGGCAAATCGAAATAAACGTGGCATTACTCCCCCTTGCATACAACGGATAGACCCACCAACAGCACTGCCAGGGCCGGCGGGGATGATTACAGACGTGAAAAGAATACGGTACGTGCGGGGGAATCAATCTTGATATATATCAATTTTTTGATTTGACAGCCCGGGGCCTTGATTTCAACCCTGAAGCCACCCCGACGACGATGGCACTACCTCCCTGACTTGTTGTTGTTACTGACATCTAAGCCTAACAGGCTCAGCAGTCATAATTACAGTATGCATTGACTGGTACAAAAGTACTAGTCAGCAGTGGCTGCCATAGCTACAGGTCATTGATACTAATTCAGATTCACTATAGATCAACTGCCGCATTAATCAACCGGTAGGGTGGCAGGCAGGTTAGTGAGCCATGGTTGAAATCACCCGGCAGGCTGGGTTCGTTGGTATCGCGGGCATGAATTATCCACGAATAATAACCGCCGCTCTCAATCAGGTGGTGGCCAGCTCCTGTATGCCGGCATGCGGACGACTACTCCCTGACCGAGGACTCTCCAACAATACTCATGATCCCTTCCTGGACTTCAGAGATCTCGGTGACATTCAGAAGCTCGGACAGCCTCATCGTGGTGCTGCGCTGGCGTTTAGCAAGCAGGATCGCCATCTGATGCAGAAGTTTGTAGGCCACCAGATGACCGCTATCTGTCAGCTCGTTGAAGACATCGCGTGGAACCCGAAACACCACGGAATCCTCGGTAACCCGGACCGTGGCAGAACGGGGTGAACCATCCAGGATCGATATCTCGCCAAAACAGGCCTGCGGGTCCAGGTCGATAATTTTTTTCTCGCCAGTCGTCCCGTGCTTGAGAACTTCTACAGCCCCCCTGTACAACACGAACCAGGCATCCCCCAGATCACCCTCTCTGAATACAACGTCGCCTGCCTTGTATTGCTCGATTTCTACAATATGAATAATCTCCATGAGTTCCGAAGGTTCGAGCTTTTCAAACATCGGCGTCTCGAGAAGAAAGGTAATCAGTCTTTCACGCGTCACTATCGTATTCATGGTCCCCTCCGGACATATTGAGCAGACAGATCTGCAGTTTCCCCTGTTATGCGGCCACTTGCCGGCTGCCTGTTGCTGCACGAGTCTCAGGCGCCTGAGGTATGCAATTGACACAAAACCTTACGGTATCTCTGCTCCGGGGAACATTGATTTACATCAAAATAGAACGGATAAGGACGGTGGTGCCAGCAGAACAGCAATCCCCGGGCATTCAGGCCAGGGCAGAAAATATCGCTGATGCAGCACAGAGTATTATCCATTCGCATCTTTGACGACGGCCTTCGGCTTGGAGCCTGAAGGTCCGGTGTCGGAGGCCCGTAACTTTCGACAGATAAACAGACCGTATAGCAGCGGCGCGCATACGGCTGGCAGGAACCAGGGCAGATAAGCACGGTCCCAATCGAACATTGAATGGAACGCGACGACGATAAACACCATGCCAGTGACGCCGGCAAATAACGCGTCACCGCAGCTGAATATCGTTGTTCTCCTCGCATCCGCCATGGGAAAGAATCTGCCATCCCAGGTTTTCAGGATGGCGGCCAGTATCAGGATTGTCATAATACCGGACGTGAGCAGGATAACGGCAATCAGGGTTCCAACCGTGTTGTACGGAACCAGTGGCGCTGCCAGCAGCGGCAGGAATCCAACCGCGACGACCAGCATGTTACGCAGTATGGCCCGGACGGGTTCGGCGAACATGATCTCCATCGCCCGCTGCCAGGATCCTGTCTGACCCACAATGTGACGCACTCGTACCAGGAAATGAATGGTAAAGTCCACAGCCAGTCCGATCGACAGCGATGAAAGCACGGCCACCGGCATATCGTAGGGTTTCCCCGCCAGGCCAAGGACACCATAGATGACCAGCATTGTGCAGGTCAGGGGCACCATGGCCAGTATCCCCCACAGTGCGGAACGCAACAGGATCACCATTAACAACAAAACGGCAAGATAACCGCCGGCAATGGAATCAAGCATCCCGGCAACCATCTTCTCCTGCCAGATGACGTTGATATAGGTGAGACCAAACCAGCCCGGTGTCAGCGCAACAGGTGGCGGATTGTCGAGCATATAAGCCTCAACCGCCTCTACCACCCGGGCCATGTCCACGTTATCCCCGCTGTTAAGCAAAAGCCAGATCGATGCCTTGCGATAATCGGGGGTCACGAAGCGCCACAGGTCCTGCGGACGATGCCCGCTCTGGCTGGTCAGATACGTCTGGGCGACACCCTGGGCAGTTTCGGGGATACGGTAGTCTTCAGTCCGCCCGCTGCGTAGTTCCCGATAGACGGTCCTGGAAAAATCTGCGACGGAAATCGATTTACCCACGATCCCGGTATCCGCAAGAATGTCCTGAAGTTCGCTGATGTAGGCGAGGACTGCCGGGTCCTTGAAGTGCTGGCGCTCCTGCCGGGCCGCCCCGATGGCCGCCAGGACCTCATCCCAGAACGCAACAGCATCTTCCGACCCGGTATCGATGGCCTGTTCCGCTAACGCCTCGAGTTCATGTAATAACCCGGTGGTAGTCTTGCTATCACCCTGAATCTTACGGGCATCGTTCATAAAACTCCGGGTATGCGACTGGAATTCAGCCGTCTCCCCGGAAAAGGCATTCAGCCTGTCCTGCAGCCGGTCAAGCATATCCACCGACTCATTCGCGGTACCCGTCGCCTCCAGCGCGAGGTAAGCCATGTAGGTGCCGGCAAAGTGCTCGTTCAGCACCTTGTCGGCCACACGGATCGGGTGCTCTTCGGCAAACCAGCGCACAGGATTGTCATTCACCACAATGCGCTGTACCCCGAACAGGCACAGCAGAACCAAAACCAGGGTAATACCGATAACACCCCTGGACTGGCGCAGGCTGAAAACCCGCGTACGCTGCAGCCAGTCTCCCGTGCTGCCCGAGGGGGCGGACCTGTCGTTCGCTTCGGCTGTGGCCAGTGAGTTGAACTTTTCCTTCGGTATCAGCATGACATACGCGGGCACGAAGCTGATGGAAAGCAGAAATGCCAGCAGCACACCCAGGCTCACAAAAATACCGAAGACCTGCACCGGCGGGATGGGAACCAGCGACAGCGACGCAAAACCGACCGCCGTCGTCAACGAGGTGTACAGCATGGGCGTGAACAGTTCACGCATCACATGATCCATGGTCAGGCGACGATCCCTGATTCTTGGATAGGTATCGAAAAACTCCGAGAGGATATGAATGGAATCCAGCACGGCGATCGGCATGATGAAGATCGGGATCATCGAACTCATTATGTGCAGTGTATTGCCCGTGATAACAAGCAAGGCCATGGTGCAAAGCACCGACACCATGGCAACCAGCATCGATGAAATTACCAGTGTCAGATTACGGAAGAAGTAGTACATCAACAGAAAAATCACCAGCATCGCTGCCGGTGCCGAGATCGCCATCTGAATGAACATCTCGACGCCGAAGGAATCCTCCGCTACCGGCAGACCCGTGATGAAGTACTGCTCATCACCTTCCTGAGCTGCGATAAAAGCCTTCAACTCCCGGTATACACGAAAGCTGATGTCCTTCGAGGTCAGCGGCAAATAAATACTGATGGCCCGGCCATCCTCTGATATCAGGATCCCGTCCATGGTGGGATAACGTTTCAGCTTCCTGCGTATCTCTTTGGCCACAGCATCGCCGCCCGGGGGTTCGGGCATCAGCCATGAAAACCGCACCGTGCCTGCGCCTGCCTGTTCAATGATATCCATCGTCGACGGCGACATCATGTCCGCGGCCAGCACGCCTACAATTTCCCCCGGGTGCTCCTCATCCTCCCATGCCAGGGTTTTGGCGAATTCGCTCAGCTCGAAAACCCTGCCGAGAGACCTGCTGTTAAAAACACCCTCAGGATGTTTGTCATTGACGACCCCGACGACCATGATGTCGTGCAAGGTCATCTCCGACTTGAGGCGGTTATGGAATACCCGACTCGATTCATCGGCAGCCAGCATGTTTTCGGGGTCTGTATCGACGACCAGCGGATGAAGAAAGGGAACCCAGGCAGGAAACAGGGTCGGCAACGCCGCTGCAAGCACCAGCACCAGGGTAATAATGCCCATCAACCAGTTGACTTTGCCGGGACGGTTCATCGCCAGCGTCGGAATGGTGAGATAGGCCTCCCTGCCGTAGAAAAACGGCAGCAAGGTATTCAGCAGGCCGCTCTCCGGCAAACTGAACGAGATGCCGGGATGGCGCCGCAAGAGACGACGAAAGTCCTTCTTTTCCAGAACAAATACTTCCGCGGAATCTTCTATATCCACTGAATATTCATGGCTGCAGCGCTCTGTCAGGCCGCGGGTACCTGCATGTGACCCCGGACGCATATACCCGGTGGTTACCTCACCGCCCTCTGGTCCAGTGGTAAACGTGCGGGCATTGCCCTTGATGACAAGATACATTGCATCCTGCGTGTCGCCTTCACTGACCAGCGTCTCACCGGCCTGGTAGTGTTTCAGCGTCAGCTGCTGCCGGATTCTAAGCAGCGCTTCATCATCCAGCTTGCGAAACACAGGGATGCCCTGCAGCAGCCGCAGGGTACGCAACTTGTCGAGCAGTGCCGAGAAGGCGGGATTGCACTCGAGCAGCTCAAGAAAATCAGCCTTGTGCAATTCATAAAGGCGGGCATCGGTAATCGCCTTGATGGTGGCGATGCGCGGAGTATCCTGAAGCAGCCCGACTTCACCAAACAGCTCGCCGGGGCCAAGTACTTTCAGAACCTTTTCCTGCCGGTCACCGGACAGTCTCGAGACGGTCAGTTCGCCGGACCTGATGAAATAAAAGGTTTCCGCAAGGTCCCCTTCTGTGAAAACTGTATCACCGGCGCGGAACTGCCTTAATGTGAAGCGGTCCCTGAACGTCTCGTACTGATCCCGGTTCAACTCGTATTTCTGGAATATTTTTTCGAGTTCTATTTCCATCATCGATCCCCGCAAGGTGCTGAAACAGTCAGGCTGTCTCGCACGTTGCGCAAGCCTGCATGTATATAAAAGATGTGCCCGGCAACGGCTGTGTTCTCGACCCGGTCACAGGGTTACAAGCTGCCAAAGCCGTAACGAACCGCTGCATAGATATTCGAATTGTCTTCAAGCTGGCCGAAAAACGTGTGTTGTTCATCTCCGTAGAACTGGTTCAGGCCACTGGAAAGTGTCCAGTTGTCATCCAGACGATAACTGACACCTGCACGCAGATAACCATCCGCGTCGGAAGGTGAATAGAAGTTAAACACCGAAAACCTCAGATTCTGTTGTAACGCGAGCCAGGTGAAACGGACAGTCACGACATGCCGGTTATGATCACGAGCAGGGTCACCCGCCGGCAGACTGTTCCGGTAGTGGCTGTAGTCCTGCATACGTTCCAGGTAATACTGCAGTCCGAGTGTCATTTCCCTGGCAATCTCCTGCTCATATCCGACCAGAAAACGTATCTCACTGTTGACGATGGCGGGATCACTGCCACTTGAGTCGTCGCGGGAATAATAATAGCCGAGTTCAGCGTTGCCGATCCCGGGCCCCAGCGTACCCCGACCACTCAGGCCCACGACATCGAGTTGCGGAAAAATCGCCTGACCGGACAGTGGATCAGCACCCCTGGGGCTTTTCCAGAATCCCGTGTACCCGTAGACAGCCAGTTCGTAGCCGTGCCAGTTGGTGTGCAGCCGTGCCGCAACCTCGTCGTCATCCAGCCAGTCATCAGGCACCCGCGCCTTCACGATAGCTTCACGTCCCGTAATGGTACCTGTTGCAGGGTTGAAAAAGGATAACCGGCTGCCGTCGATGTAACGGTTAGCATCGAAGCGTGGCGTATAGACAAGATCCAGCCCCATCGCATCGGAGAACAGCGACAGCTTGATGGCATCCGATGGGGCCTTGAGATATTCCTCGTCCCTGCCAATAAAAAACGACTTGAAGTCCTTGGGGAACAGGTCATTGATGAACAGCAGGTCGCCGGTCCCCCAGGTCAACACCTGGCGACCGGCCTTGAGATCGGCCCTGTCTGCCGGCCGGTAAAACAGCCATGCCTCCCTGAGGTCAATAAAGCCCTCACCGGTTTCCAGATCGATGTCGTGCGAATCGGTAACATCGTCATACAGAAGGTCACCGGTGAGTTTCAGGTTTACCGCCCCGCCGGTGCGCTCGATACCCAGTTGCAGCCTGCTCTCTCGCAGGGAAGTCTGTCTTTGCCTGGGGTCGTTGCGGGTCCTTATCCCTGCACGCGCCTCCCAGAAACCGTTCACATCGAATTCTGCACCGGCAGATACATTGTTTTCACGGGTGGAGGTGGATTGCCCTGAGCCGAGTCCCGCAGGCAGTGGCGGAGCTTCACCCGCGCGGGACGCGGACAGGGGATACATAATGATGATTAACAGAAGAATGCCGGATGGTGTAGCCGATATCATCGCAACAGTTCGCGAGGCGGGTTACGCAAATACCGTTCGGTGAAAATATCTTCAGGTATTTCCCGATCATACTTGATGCGGGTAAATTCCATGATGCTTTCCTGCCTGAGTGCCAGATCCTGCATGCGTGAGCGGGTGACTGTCGGATAGCCCTGTATGGTCTCGACAGCAAGCGCTTCATAGACGCGATATTTTTTCCCCTGCTTGTCCAGATATTCCACCTTGACGGGCAGAAATGTCTGACGGTGGATCCACATGGTGTATTCCGAGAATTCAACCGTGTCCGGTTCTCTGGGTACGCTTTTCAACACGTAATAATCATTCGTCGTTTCAATCAGCTGGTGGGTATCTGCAGTTACATCACGCCCTGAAATGTCTTCGTAAAGAAAGTCCGACCCCAGAAAGCTGGTGCGTTTGTCACTGGCCACAATTCGCTTGGCCAGATCCAGCGCAGGCAGATACAGCCAACGGTCATCATCACTGGCCGGGTGCTTCCATACCAGCAGGACAGTGTTTTTCAGATCGGACGGGTAGCTAATATAAAGATAGTACTTCTGGTCGCCGGCAGGGCCCGCGTAATCTTGTCCATTCGCCTGCTCATCCAGGCGCAAGATGGTAAACCGGCGTTTGCGCTCGCGGCCCTGGCTATCTGTAATTATCATCTTTACATGGGCACTTCCATCCTTGCCCAGATAGTAGGCCGTATGCTCGGTTTTCCTGATGATCTCCTCGAGTGACGGTGTGGCGGCATATGACTGGCAGATGCATAGCATCTGCAGGAAAACTATTACTGCTCCAATGATGTAATGGGCTGCCCTGCTTGTAAGCTGCATGTTCACGCGCATTCCATGCATTGTTTTCCCATCCTCTGCGAGATGACGCCATGACTCTCGAATTCTACCGATACTCACATCCTGCCGCGTCATGTTTGTCATGTGGTGTTTAAGCTTACCCCTTGCTGGCCCCCGCCGGAGCGTCGGCGAACTCTTTCTCCAGCATCTTGCCGAGATCGCGCAACATTGCGAGTTTTGTTTCATCGAGCTCCCGCGGGCGATTATCGATCAGACACAGGGTGCCGATCCGGCTCCCGTCCGCGAGAGTGAGGGGAACCCCCGCGTAGAATCGCACGTGTGGTTCGCCTGTCACCAGCGGATTGTCAGCAAACCGCGGGTCGTGTATCGCATCATTGACCACAAATACCGAGTCCTGTGTTATCGCATGGGCACAAAAGGCCATGTCCCTGGGTGTCTCCGGGGCATCCAGACCCTGCCGTGACTTGAACCACTGGCGATCGCTATTGACCAGACTCACGAGGGCAATCGGGACATCGAACAGTGTGGATGCAATCCGGGTGTAGCGGTCGAAGCGCTCCTCGGGTGCAGTATCCAGGATACAAAGCTCGTGCAGTGCGCGCAGTCGCGCCTCCTCGTCATCGGGTAACGGCGCCCTCTCCCATCGACAGGCCTGCCGTAACAGCCATGCACGCACCCGGGTGCGCGCATAGGGACTGGAGAAGGGCCTGACCAGCAGATCGGTCGCGCCAGCCTCCGTCGCCATGTGCCGGGTGTGTACATCCTCAATATCTGCAATGACTATGATGGGTACTTCCTTCGCGTAGGCACCTTCCTCCTGGCGGATAGTCCGACAGACCTCGAAGTCATCAACATCACCGGCCCCACGCCCCAGCACCACCATGGACGGCTGCCTGGAGCGTACAATCTGAAGAATTTCTTCAGCATTGTCCGCGGTGTGCAGTGTCAGCTGATCAGCCCGCACTGCCTCGGAGAGTGCCATGGCCGATGTTGGATCGGTCACGGCGACAAGAACGGACTGGTCTTTCAGTGCAGGCTGGCTGGTCGATAATCCTGACACGCCCTGGGGCATGCTCGATGGAGCTGTGGTATCGGCGGCTTCGAGTTCCAGGTTTTGTCCCTCGGCCGCGGCCATGACCTCGAGGCGCCCGTCTTTACCGACAACACGTTCCCGGGCGCGCTGTACCAGCTCGTCGAGTGCATCGTCGTCACGTAACGGATCATGGTGGAACAGGGCCACCCTGCGTACGCCTGCGGCAAGCGCCGTGTCCACCACGTACTCCACCGTGCTGTGGCCCCAGCCCTTCTTCTTCGGATACTCCTCAGCGGTGTATTGCGCATCGTGGATAAGCAGATCCGCATCCGCGATGAACCGGGCATGATGATCATCCTCACCACCGGTGGGGCGATATCCCAGTTCGGCAAGCTCTGGCGAATGGGGTTCATGGTCCGAGGCGTAGACCACACTCACGCCATCGGCTTCAATGCGGTAGCCAAGCGTGAGTGCAGGATGGTGCAGGTATTGCGTGGTGACCACAACGTCGCCGATCCTGAAGCTACCCTCGACAAGGTCGTGAAAGTGGATCTTTGCCTCGAGCTGATCCAGTGTGACCGGGAAATAGGTGTACTGCATCTGCCCCGCCAGTGTCTCGCGCAGGGATGCGCCGAGCCCGCGGGGTCCATAGATATGCCACTCGTTGTCGGCGACGAAAAATGGCTTGAAAAAAGGGATTCCCTGGATATGGTCCCAGTGTGTATGGCTGATTAGCACGTGGCCACATATCGGTCCATCACGCTCCTGCACCAGGGCCCTGCCAAGTCTGTGCGCACCGGTACCGATGTCGAACATGATGATCGTGCCACCGGCCGAACACGCCTCGACGCAGGAGGTATTGCCCCCGTAGCGGAGTGTGCCTGGACCGGGTGTGGCAAGCGAGCCGCGAGTGCCCCAGAAGCGGATTCGCATCGGCTTCCTCCTGAACCATGTTCATTTTTGTTCGCCGGATCGCATTGTCGGACCGATGCGATGGCCTTGT
>JABDRC010000027.1 GCA_013041945.1 Halobacteria archaeon | reverse complement strand
CCAACGTGGACCTGAACCCGGCCATTACCCCAACCTACAACCTGAACCTCACGTCGCCGGGTGACAAGCTGCTGCCGGCCGGCTCGACGATCACCCTGACGATCGTCAACAACACCACCGGCAGCGGCAACCGGCGCATCATTGTTACGCCGACGGCATCCTTCGTGAACCTGCCTTCGAAGACGGTGATCAATGTCGACAGTGTGCAGTTTTTCGACGCGGTGTATCCGGCCGGTGCGCCGCTTACCACCGTGACGCCGAATACGCCGGTGTTTGTGCGCGCCGTCGTCAGCGATCCGTTCGGCAGTTTTGATATCACCTCTGCAACGGTCACGATCACCGACCCGACGACCACGCCGGTGGTCAGCCTGGCCGCCATGACCCAGGTGGCGGATTCCGGTGCCGCAACCAGGACCTATGAATATGCCTACACTATTCCTGCCGGCGGGCCGGACGGTACCTGGAGCGCGCAGGTGATTGCACACGAGGGCACCGAGGGCACGATCACGCATCAACGCAATGCCGCGCTGACAGTGAGCGGGGCATCGCTGTCGGTCAGCAAGTCGGTGCAAACCCTGTCCGATCCCGTGAACGGTACCAGCAGCCCGTACAACCTGCCGGGGGCGCAACTGCGCTATGCAATCCGGGTGACCAACAACGGCCTCGGCAGCACCGACGCGGATACCGTGAGCGTGAGCGATGCGATTCCGGCGAACACGCAGTTGTGCGTGGCGACTGCGGGCAATTGTACCGCGCCGGTGTTTACCGACGGGACCACCCCCAGTGGCCTGGTCCCGGCGCCGTTCGAGTACTCGTTCGTCAGCGGAGCAACCGCCTGTGACGATGCCAGCTTCATCGGCACTGCACCGGCGGCGGACGCCAGTGGCCACGACGCAAACGTGACCTGCATCCGTCAACAGCCTGCCGGCAGCATGAACGGCGCCGGCGGGTTCTTTGACGTGCAGATCACCGTGGGCATCCGCTAGCCGCTGTCCGCCGCAGCGGGCAGACAGTCACGCAACTGCAGCAATCCGGGCTATACTCGCGACGCATGGTCAGCATGATGATTGCGCCGGAAACGCTGGCTGCATTTACTGCAGTGTCATTGCTGTTGTGCGTCGCGCCGGGCCCCGATAACCTGTTCGTCCTGACCCAGTCCGCCCTGTACGGTCGCATGGCCGGTCTGACTGTCACGCTGGGACTGTGTACCGGGCTCATCGTGCATACCGCCGCCGTGGCGCTGGGTGTGGCCGCGCTGATCAAGGCCTCGCCACTGGCATTCAGCCTGTTGAAATATGCGGGTGCCGCCTACCTGTTGTACCTTGCCTGGCTGGCATTGCGCGCCGGGCCGGATGCGCTGTCAACAAGGCGTACGGCGCAGCCGGATGGCTGGCAGCTCTACCGGCGCGGGATCATCATGAACGTGACCAACCCGAAGGTGACGCTGTTCTTTCTGGCGCTGCTGCCGCAGTTTGCCGATCCTGCGCGCAGTGCGCTGTGGCTGCAGATCGTGCTGCTGGGCATCGTCTTTATGTTATCCACACTGCTGGTGTTCGGGCTGGTGGCGTTCCTGGCAGGGTCAATCGGACAATGGTTTGGCCGCTCGCCGCGCGCTCAACATATTCTGCATATACTGGCCGGCGTTATTTTTATCGGCCTGGCGCTGCGGCTGCTGTTATCTGCCTTATAAAATGATTATATCGCGCCTGCAAGTCGCTCCTGCGGGTGTGTCTGATTGATGTAGAGGCCCGGGCATGCGTGGCCTGTTGGGGCTTTATTCGCGGACAGCGTCCGCTCCTACAGGGCACGCATTGGTGCAGGAGCGCACGACTGCATGGAGGAGGTGAGACCGGGAAGCGGTCGAGAGGCTGGCCTGGGCCATGCAGGAGGTAGGAGCACCAAAAGTAGGCGCCTCTAGGCGACGCATGGAGCAGTTGCCGAGGCATGCGCGAACAGCTCAGCCCTTGATCCGCACCAGGCTGCTGTCGATGCCGCCGGCCTTCAGCTTGCGCCGCGCGCTGTTCAGAACCTCGAGTTCGCTGTACGGACCGACGCGTACGCGGTGCCAGGTGTCCGTGGACTTGTTGTTGTCGATGGTGACTTTCTGGATGACGGTTTCGAAACCCATGATTGCCAGTTCGGCCTTCAGGCGGTCGGCCTGTTCGCTGTTTTTGAACGAGCCGACCTGCAGGTAGTAGGTGCCGGGGCGC
>JABDRC010000246.1 GCA_013041945.1 Halobacteria archaeon | reverse complement strand
CTGCTGCTTGCCGGCAATCACGACTGGAACCACAGTCGACTGATAAAAACCATCAATACTCAACGAACACAAACCGTGAATCTGGCCGAACCGGTTACCATCATCATGCTCTACTGGACAGTCGCGGTGGATGAAGACGGCACCGTCCACTTCAGCCGCGATATCTACGATCGCGACAACGCGATCATCAGCGGCCTGAACGACAACTTCAGCTTCCGGAGCCGCGAAATTATACGCTTCACGCCGGGACAGACGGCATTGCTCGATCCGCACTGAACATCTGAATGCTGCCGGAGCATCCCGCACCCGCGGCAAAGACATCAACTGTTGTTAATCGCGCACGCGGTGCGCTCCTGCAGCACCGCTTGTCGATTTACGCGAGAGTGACAGACACAAAAAAGCCGGGCAATGCCCGGCTCATTTGTTTTCATTATCCTTGCGGTTAATCGGCAGCCGTCTCATCGGCAGCACCCGGCTCCGGACGATCGACCAGCTCGACATAGGCCATCGGCGCCTGGTCACCAGTGCGGTATCCCGTCTTGAGGATACGCAGGTAACCACCGGGACGGTCCCTGTAGCGCGGACCCAGCTCGTTGAACAGCTTGCTGACCGTGTCGCGGTCGCGCAGGCGGCTGAAGGCGATACGCCGCTTGTGCACGGAGTCGTTTCTCGCCATGGTGATCAGCGGCTCGGCCACACGACGCAGCTCCTTGGCCTTCGGCAGGGTTGTCTTGATGACTTCGTTGTTCAGCAGGGACACTGCCATGTTACGGAACATGGCGTTGCGGTGTGTACTGTTGCGGTTTAACTGCCGCCCTGACTTGCGATGACGCATGGTACTGTTCCTGTAATGTAATCAGCCGCTGGCGGCCTCGGTATCACGCACACCCAGGCTGGCCGGCGGCCAGTTTTCCAGTCGCATGCCCAGCGACAGGCCCTTGGTGGCGAGGACGTCCTTGATTTCGGTCAGTGATTTCTTGCCAAGATTCGGCGTCTTGAGCAATTCCACCTCGGTGCGCTGGATAAGATCGCCAATGAAGTAGATGCTCTCCGCCTTGAGACAGTTTGCCGAACGCACGGTCAGCTCGAGGTCGTCCACCGGGCGCAGCAGGATCGGATCGATGTCGGCCTCGGGTGCGGTGGTGGTCTCCTCGGCACTGGCCTGCAAATCGACAAAGGCGGACAGCTGGTCCTGCAGGATGGTCGCTGCGTGGCGGATCGCCTCTTCCGGATCGACCGTGCCATTGGTTTCGATGTCGATGATCAGCTTGTCCAGGTCGGTGCGCTGCTCGACGCGTGCGCGGTCGACGTTGTAGGAGATGCGGCTGACCGGGCTGAAAGAGGCGTCCAGCTGCAGGCTGCCGATGGCACGGCCCTCGCTCTCCTCGGTCTCGCGCCGGGTAGCCGGCTGGTAACCGCGTCCCTTGGCGACCTTGAGTGTCATGGACAGCTCGCCGGCCTTGGTCAGGTTGGCGATAACGAAGTCCGGATTGATGACCTCGATATCGTGATCGATCGTGATGTCGCCGGCCGTGACCGGTCCCGGCCCCTTCTTGTTCAGGGTCAGGGTGGCCTCGTCGCGATTGTGCATGCGCAGCGCAACCTTCTTGAGGTTGAGCAGGATATCGATGACGTCTTCCTGCACGCCCTCGATGGTGGAGTACTCATGCAGCACGCCGTCGATCTCGGCATTGACGATGGCCGAGCCCGGCATCGACGACAGCAGGATACGGCGCAACGCATTACCCAGCGTGTGGCCGAAACCGCGCTCCAGCGGCTCCAGGGTCACCTTGGCGTGGCTGTCGTTGATGGCCTGCACATCGACGATGCGCGGCTTAAGGAATTCGTTGACGTTTCCGAGCATGAAGCAATCCTCAGTTATTACTTGGAATACAATTCGACGATCAGGTGTTCGTTGATGTCGGCCGGCAGTTCACCACGTTCCGGGCGCGCCTTGTACACGCCTTGCATTTTCTTGATATCCACGTCGAGCCAGTCGGAAATACCACGCTGTTGCGCGAGATCCATGGCAGACTGGACACGAATCTGCGCACGGGTCTTCTCGTTGATACTGATCACGTCGTTCGGCTGCACCTGGTATGAAGGGATGTTGACCCGGGTACCGTTCACGCTGATGCCGTTGTGGCGGACCAGCTGGCGCGACTCGCTGCGTGATGCCGAGAAACCCATGCGATAGACGACATTGTCGAGACGGCCTTCCAGCAGCTGCAGCAGGTTGTCACCGGTGGAACCCTTGGTGGAAGCGGCCTTCTTGTAGTAATTACGGAACTGCTTCTCCAGCACGCCGTAGATGCGACGCACTTTCTGCTTTTCGCGCAGCTGGTTGGCGTAATCCGACAGGCGGGTCCGGCGCTGGCCATGCTGACCCGGCGGGAACGGACGGCTCTCGACGGCGCACTTCGAGGTGAAGCATTTCTCGCCCTTGAGAAACAGCTTGCCGCCCTCACGACGGCACTGACGACATTTGGATCCGATGTACTTTGCCATTTCAGTTCCTTCCCTAAACGCGACGACGCTTCGGCGGACGACAACCGTTATGCGGAATCGGCGTCACGTCGGTGATATTGGTAATCTGGAAGCCGCAATTGTTGAGCGCACGCACCGCGGACTCACGACCCGGACCCGGCCCCTTGACCTCGACCTCGAGGTTCTTCATGCCGTACTCCTTGACCTTCTCGCCGGCGCGCTCGGCAGCCACCTGCGCGGCGAACGGCGTGCTCTTGCGCGAGCCGCGGAAACCCGAACCGCCCGCGGTCGCCCAGGCCAGCGAATTGCCCTGCCGGTCAGTAATCATGATGATGGTGTTGTTGAACGATGCATGAATGTGAGCAATGCCGTCGGAGACATTCTTCTTCACTTTCTTGCGTACTGGTGCCTTTGCCATATCGGTTTCCGTTTACGGTGTTCTGTTGTGTTACCTGCGAATCGGACGGCGCGGACCCTTGCGGGTGCGTGCATTGGTACGCGTCCGCTGGCCACGCAGCGGCAGGCCGCGGCGATGACGGATGCCCCGGTAACAACCCAGGTCCATCAGACGCTTGATGTTCATGGAGATCGTGCGGCGCAGGTCACCTTCGATGTTGAATCGGGTTACCTCGTTACGCAGCTGTTCGAGCTCGGCCTCGGTGAGGTCCTTGATTTTGACATCCGGCTTGATACCGGTGGTGCTGCAGATCTTGCGCGCTGTCATGCGACCGATGCCATAGATGCCCGTCAGGGCGACCTCTGCATGCTTGTGATCTGCAATGTTTATTCCGGCTATACGGGCCATTTAGATTGTCTCCAGCACACGCCCCAAAAACACGGCGCGAAAAGCCCGTTAGGATAGCTCCCGGGCGTCAATAAATCAAACACCGGCCAAAGCCCGACTGTGCAGGGCATGCCGCCGCTTGGTTACACTAAATATAAATAAAACAACAGGTTGCATAAAAACCGTACTGCCTAGCCCTGGCGCTGCTTGTGGCGGCCGTCCTTGCAGATGACCCTCACCACCCCGTTGCGCCGAATGACCTTGCAGTTACGGCAGATACGCTTGACCGATGCTCGTACTTTCATCTCGCTTCACCTCAACCGGGCCCGCCGCTAGCGCAGCATGCCCTTGCCACCGCCGTAGCCCTTCAGGTTCGCTTTCTCCATCAACCCCTTGTACTGGTGCGACACCAGGTGGGTCTGAACCTGCGCCATGAAATCCATGGTCACCACGACAATAATCAACAATGATGTACCGCCGAAATAGAACGGTACGTTCCAGTAAAGAATCAGGAATTCCGGCAGCAGGCACACCAGCGTGATGTACACGGCGCCGGCCGTGGTCAGCCGGGTCATGACATCATCGATATAGCGGGCCGTCTGCTCGCCGGGCCGGATACCCGGGATAAAGGCACCGGATTTTTTCAGGTTGTCCGCGGTGTCCTTGGCATTGAACACCAGCGCCGTATAGAAGAAACAGAAGAACACGATCGCGAGCGCATAGAAAATCACGTACAGCGGCTGGCCCGGCGACAGTGTGGCGGAGATATCCTTCAGCCAGCCCATGCCCTCGTTCTGCCCGACCCAGCTGCCCATGGTGGCCGGGAACAGGATAATGCTGGAGGCGAAGATCGGCGGAATCACGCCGGCCATGTTCAGTTTCAGCGGCAGGTGGGTGCTCTGCGCGGCATATACCTTGCGGCCCTGCTGGCGCTTGGCGTAGTTGACGGTAATGCGCCGCTGCCCGCGTTCAACGAACACGACGAAACCGGTCACCGCGAGGGCCAGTGCAAACAGCACCAGGATGGTGAGCACGTTCATTTCACCGGTGCGCGCCAGTTCCAGGGTGCCGCCAATGGCGGACGGCAGGCCGGCCACGATACCCGAGAAGATGATGATCGAGATGCCGTTGCCCACACCGCGCTCGGTCACCTGTTCACCCAGCCACATCAGGAATACGGTACCGGTGACCAGTGTGACGATTGCGGTCAGTACGAAACCGGGGCCCGGGTTGATCACCAGGCTGCTGCCGGCGATCTGCTGCCCCTGCAGGGCCGAGGAGATGCCAAAGGCCTGCATGGTCGCCAGCCCGACCGTGCCGTAGCGGGTCCATTGCGTGATCTTGCGCCGGCCGGCCTCACCGCCCTCTTTCTTGAGCTGCTCGAGCGTGGGCACGGTCACCGTCAACAGGTTCATGATGATGCTGGCTGAAATGTAGGGCATGATGCCGAGCGCAAAGAGCGACAGGCGCTCGAGCGCGCCACCGGAAAACATGTTGAACATTTCCAGGATGGTGCCGCGCTGCTGCTCGACCAGCGCAGACAGGACCTGCGGATCGATGCCCGGCAACGGGATAAAGGTGCCGATGCGGAACACGATGATGGCGCCGATGACAAAAAAGAGCCGCTGACGCAGCTCTTTCAACTGCCCGATGCCGGCGGCAGCACCCGTAATGGAAGACCCGATAGCCATGTCAGTCTTCTACTTTTCCCTCGGCCGCCTCGATGGCCGCACGCGCGCCCTTCGTGGCCCTGATGCCCCTGAGGGTCACCGCCTTGTCGAGCTTGCCCGAGGCAAATACCTTGACCGTGCGGACGCTGCGGGAGACCAGGTTGGCGTCCTGCAGGGTCTTGAGGTCGATGACGTCCGCGTCCACGGCGGCGAGTTCATGCAGTCGCACCTCGTCGGCATAGCGTGACTTGCGCGCCAGGAAGCCGACTTTCGGCAGGCGCCGCTGCAGCGGCATCTGGCCGCCTTCGAAGCCGATTTTGTGGAAGCCGCCCGAGCGGGATTTCTGGCCCTTGTGGCCGCGACCGCAGGTCTTGCCCTGGCCGGAACCGATGCCACGACCGACACGCTTGCCTGTCTTGTTGCTGCCGGCCGCCGGCTTGATTGTATTCAGACGCATGTTCTATTCCTCGACCCTGACCATGTAGGAAATCCGCTTGATCATGCCGCGAATTTCCGGTGTATCTTCCACCTCGACCGTCTGCCGGATGTGGCGCAGGCCGAGACCGCGCGCCGTCGCCTTGTGGCTCTCCTGCCGGCCGTTGGAACTTTTTGTCTGCGTGAGCTTGATC
>JABDRC010000365.1 GCA_013041945.1 Halobacteria archaeon | reverse complement strand
GATGAGCAGTCCGTTGAAGAAGATCCTGATCGACCCCATCGTCGACAAGAATCCGATTACGCTGCAGATCCTCGGCATCTGCTCGGCCCTGGCGGTGACCACCCAGCTGGCGCCGGCGATCATCATGTCCATCGCCCTGACCGTGGTGCTGATGGGCTCGAACGTGCTGATCAGCCTGATCCGCAACCACATGCCGGGCAGCATCCGGATCATCATCCAGATGACCATCATCGCCTCGCTGGTGATCGTGGTCGATCAGATCCTCAAGGCCTATGCCTACGAGTTGAGCAAGCAGCTGTCGGTGTTCGTCGGCCTGATCATCACCAACTGCATCGTGCTCGGCCGGGCGGAGGCGTTCGCGCTGCATAACCCGGTCAGGGAGAGCGTGCTGGATGCCCTCGGCCACGCCATGGGCTACAGCCTGATCCTCATCCTGGTCGCAACCCTGCGCGAACTGTTCGGCTCCGGCACCCTGCTGGGCTTCCAGGTGCTGCCGCTGGTGCGCGACGGCGGCTGGTATGAACCCAATGGCCTGATGCTGCTGGCACCCAGCGCCTTCTTTATCATCGGTCTGCTGATCTGGGCGTTCCGCTCCTGGAAACCGGCGCAGGTCGAGGAATCGGAATACAGCATCCTGGGGATGCAGGGTACCGAGCCCCGCTGAGGCGGAGTGCGCTTATGGAAAACCACCTCAGCCTGTTTGTCCGTGCGGTGTTCATCGAGAACCTGGCCCTGTCCTTCTTTCTCGGCATGTGCACCTTTCTGGCGATCTCCAAGCGCATCGAGACCGCACTCGGACTGGGCGCCGCAGTCATCGTGGTGCAGACCATCACCGTGCCGATCAACCAGCTCATCCATACCTGGCTGCTGGCTGACGGTGCACTGGCGTGGGCCGGCCTGCCGGATGTGGACCTCAGCTTCCTCGGCCTGATCAGCTATATCGGGGTTATTGCCGCCATGGTGCAGATCATGGAAATGGTCCTGGACCGCTACTTTTCCGCACTGTACAACGCCCTCGGCATCTTCCTGCCACTGATCACCGTGAACTGCGCCATACTCGGCGGCTCGCTGTTCATGGTGGAGCGCGCCTACACCTTCGGCGAGAGTGTGGTGTTCGGCCTGGGCAGCGGCTTCGGCTGGGCACTGGCGCTGGTGGGCCTGGCGAGCATTCGGGAAAAGCTCAAGTACAGCGACGTGCCGGTCGGACTGCAGGGACTGGGCATTACGTTCATCATCACCGGCCTGATGTCGCTGGCCTTCATGTCCTTCTCGGGCATCCAGTTGTAGGGGCCGGCCGCATGCTCGACATCACGCTCGGCGTCACCCTGTTCACGGCCATCGTACTGGCACTGGTCGGTATCATCCTGCTGGCACGCAGTCACCTGGTGGCCACCGGCCAAATCACCATCCGCCTCAATGGCAAACGGGACATCTCTGCCCCGGTCGGACGCAAACTCGACGATGCACTGGCGGCGGCTGATATTTTCGTACCCTCCGCCTGCGGCGGTGGCGGCACCTGTGGACAGTGCCGGGTGAAGGTCCATGCCGGCGGCGGCGACATCCTGCCGACCGAACTGACGCACATTACCAAACGCGAGGCCGGCGCCGGCGAGCGGCTGGCCTGCCAGCTGGTGGTCAAGCGCGATCTGCAGGTCGAGGTGCCGCCGGAAGTCCTCGGCGTGAAGAAATTCCAGTGCAGCGTGCGCTCCAACCGGAGTGTGTCGACCTTCATCAAGGAGCTGGTGCTGGAGCTCCCGGCCGGCGAGGAGCTGGATTTTCGCGCCGGCGGTTATATCCAGATAGAGTGCCCGCCGCACCGCATTGCCTACCGGGATTTTGACATCCCGGAAAAATTCCGCGCGGACTGGGACCGCCACAACCTGTGGCGCTACGCGTCGGTGGTCGGCAAACCGGTCACGCGCGCCTATTCGATGGCGAATTATCCCGGGGAAACCGGCATCATCATGCTGAACGTGCGCATCGCGACCCCTCCCCCCATGCAGCCCGAGGCCCCGCCCGGCATCATGTCATCGTATATCTTCAGCCTGAAACCCGGTGATACAGCCACAGTTTCAGGGCCTTACGGCGAGTTCTTTGCACGCGACACGAATGCGGAGATGATCTTTATCGGCGGCGGCGCCGGCATGGCACCCATGCGCGCCCACATCCTTGACCAGCTCAAACGGATCGGCACCGACCGCAAGCTGTCGTTCTGGTACGGCGCCCGCAGCCGGCGCGAAATCTTCTACCGGGATGAGTTCGACGCCCTGCAGGCGGCGCATCCGAATTTCGAATGGCACGTGGCACTCTCGGATCCGCAGGCGGGCGATCACTGGGAGGGCTACCTGGGATTCATTCACGAGGCATTGCTGCTGCACTACCTGAGCTATCACCCGGCACCGGAAGATTGCGAATACTACCTGTGCGGCCCGCCCGTGATGAATGCGGCAGTGATCGCCATGCTCGAGGAACTGGGCGTCGAACGCGACAACATCATGCTGGATGACTTCGGTGCGTGACGCAATACACAGACCGAATTTACCGGTCATGCTTCGGCCGGCGCGCGGAGGTAAACTCCGGCCATGATCGAGCTACTGGCGAGCATCCTGGTGTTTGCACTGGCCGTCGCCGGCCTGGGGCTGGGTTTACTGCGCGGCCGCCGGGGTATCCAGGGCAGTTGCGGCGGCCTGAACAATCTCCCGGGCATCGCCTCTGACTGTCACGGCGCCTGTCGACGCCCGTGCAGGAAGCGACGGCAAGGCAGCCCGGCACCCAACGCCTGATAAAACGACAGGACACCAGACCATGGCGAAGACACACAGAGTAAACGAATATATGACGACCAACCCGGTCACCCTGCATCCTGACATGGATGTCATGGAGGCCTTCCAGGAACTTACCCGGCAGCGCGTCCCCGGCGCACCCGTGGTCGATGATCTCGGCAACCTGGTGGGACTGCTGGCGGAGCGGGATTGTCTGGAGGCCATCGTCAAGGCCTGCTACCACGATGAATGGGGCGGGCGCGTCTCGGAATACATGCAGACGGACGTCACCACGATCGACGCCGACACCAGTCTGGCGGATGCCGCCAAGCTGTTCATCGATACATCCCTGCGCGGTTTCCCGGTCATGGACAACAACATCATCGTCGGGCAGCTGAATCGTTCCGACCTGCTCAAGGCCATCATCAGACTGAGAAAAGATTGCCGGAAATAACCGCCGGCAACGGCCCGACACACCTGCCGGGGTCGCAGTCCGACAGCCCCGTAATAACCTGGCCGCAATTACCTCATTATTATCCTGAACTTGACATCCATCACCCGGCTGCGCTCCCCATTTATGGACCGGTATGGTAGTTTGTCCGGGACCTGCTGCAGTCAATTCGGGCGAACGCTGATAACAATCCTTGGGGCCGTGCATGCAATCATTAACCTACATTCGCCGGTTTGCCGAACTCGGTATCGAAGACGTGCCGCTGGTCGGCGGCAAGAACGCTTCACTCGGCGAGATGTACCAGGCACTCTCGGGTGAAGGCGTCAAGGTACCGAACGGCTTCGCCACCACGGCCCGGGCCTTCCGCGACTACCTGCAGCACAACGATCTGCAAGACCGTATCAGGCAGGCCCTCGAGGAACTCGATGTCGAGAATGTCGACGATCTGAGTGTAACCGGCGCCCGCATCCGCGGCTGGATTGTCGACGGGGAACTCCCGCCGCAGCTGGCAGAGGAAATCAGCCTCGCCTATGCAGAAATGGCGGAAGAATACGGCGACGAACCCGACGTGGCCGTGCGCAGTTCGGCCACGGCAGAGGACCTCCCCGACGCCTCCTTTGCCGGCCAGCAGGAAACCTACCTGAACATTCGTGGCCTCGATCAGCTGCTGCGCACCTGCAAGCGGGTGCTTGCATCGCTGTTTACCAACCGCGCCATCCACTACCGCGTGGACAAGGGCTTCGATCACATGAGCATCGCCCTGTCGATCGGTGTGCAGAAGATGGTGCGTTCCGATCTTGCCTCGTCCGGCGTCATGTTCACCCTCGACACCGAGAGCGGCTTTCGCGATGTGGTCATGATTACCGCCGCCTACGGTCTGGGTGAAAACGTGGTGCAGGGCGCGGTCAACCCGGACGAGTTCCTGGTCCACAAGCCAACCCTTGAACAGGGCCACCGGCCGATCATCCGGCGACATCTCGGTGAAAAGGCCATCAAGATGATCTACACCCGGGACCCGGTGACCGCCGAGGCCACGCGCAACGTGGCGGTGAAAAAGGTACAAAGCCAGCAGTTTGCCATCGATGATGACGAAGTCCTGCAGCTTGCCCGTTATGCCCTGGCGATCGAACGCCATTATTCGGCCACGGCCGGCAAACCGCGCCCCATGGACATCGAGTGGGCCAAGGACGGTGTCAGCGGCGAACTGTTCATTGTGCAGGCTCGTCCGGAAACGGTGCATTCCATCCGTACGGACGCCTTCCAGGAAATCTACACCCTGGAGCAGCGCGGCACTGTCATCACCGAGGGCAAGGCCGTCGGCGCAAAAATCGGCACCGGCCGGGCGCGCATTATTCTCGATGCCTCGCACATGCACGACCTGCAGCCCGGCGAGGTCCTGATTACCGACATCACCGATCCCGACTGGGAACCGGTCATGAAGATCGCCAGCGCCATCGTCACCAATCGCGGTGGACGCGTCTGTCACGCCGCCATCGTGGCGCGCGAACTCGGTATACCGGCGGTGGTGGGTGCCGGTGACGCCACCCACGCGATCCACGATGGACAGCACATCACGGTGTCCTGTGTCGAGGGCGACACCGGCTTCGTCTACGACGGCAAGCTGCCGTATCGCAGTGAGCGCGTCAACCTGGAAGGCCTTGAACGGCCGCTAACCGACATCATGCTGATTGTCGGGAATCCCGTCCAGGCGCTTGAATTTTCAGCCCTTCCGAGTGCCGGCGTCGGCCTCGCGCGGCTGGAGTTCATTATCAACAACAGCATCGGTATACACCCGCGGGCACTGCTCGAGTACAGCGGCCTGCCCGAGGAACTGCGCCGGGAGATCGCCACGCGCACGGCCGGTTACCGCACCCCGCGCGACTTCTATGTCGACCGCCTCGCCGAGGGTGTCGGCACCATCGCGGCCGCCTTCTACCCGCGGCCGGTCACGGTGCGAATGAGCGATTTCAAATCGAATGAATATGCGGCCCTGCTCGGCGGCGATCAGTTCGAGCCGGTCGAGGAAAATCCGATGATCGGCTTTCGCGGGGCGTCGCGTTATTACTCGGAGAACTTCGCCGAATGCTTTGCGCTGGAATGCGCGGCCATGCTGAAGGTCAGGGAAACCATGGGCCTCGACAACCTCGAACTGATGATCCCGTTCGTCCGCACCGTCGAGGAAGTCACGCAGGTACTCGGGCTGATGGCACAGCATGGCCTGAAACGCGGCCACAACGGCCTGAAGATCAAGTTGATGTGTGAAATCCCGGCCAATGCCGTGCTTGCAGGGCGTTTCCTCGAACACTGTGACGGCTTCTCGATCGGCTCCAACGACCTGACCCAGCTGACCCTGGGTGTTGACCGGGATTCCGGCATACTGAGCGGCTACGATGAACGCGACCCGGCCGTACTGGCGCTGATGGAAATCGCCATCAAGGCCTGTCGTGCACAGGAAAAATATATCGGCATCTGCGGTCAGGCGCCGTCCGATTACCCCGAGATCACGCGCTGGCTGGTGGAACAGGGCGTCAACTCCATCTCGCTCAACCCCGACAGTGTTCTTAAGATGACGCAGATCGTGCTGGATATTGAAGCCGAGCAGGGCCAGGAAGCCATGGTCAGCGAGGACGTGCAGGCGACAAAGATCCAGCAATCCTCATCCGCTGCGCAAGCTGTTCGTGGCCAGGGCACGGAGAGTCAGGCAAGCATCGTCGACTGAGCAGCCGGCCGACCCGAACAGCGAACCGGCAGCACCTGGTTTATCCCGTGCACACCGGTGCACGGGCATCGTTTGGCACCGCGGCCACAGTGCTCCAGATACCCGCTGAAAACGCGCAGTCGATCTCCGGATGGTGCATACTATGCGCTTCGCCATGCCTGCTGCATGGTGGCGGCCGGTGCGGCAAATTCCGCCAGCAGGCCGGCATCTTCGGGCAGGCTGAAGCCCGATCCCGGGAAACAAACCTGAACGAAACTCTCAAACCATGCAAAAAGACCATACAAAGGGTACCCGGTACAACGTGGAAATACAGGCG
>JABDRC010000364.1 GCA_013041945.1 Halobacteria archaeon | reverse complement strand
AGCGCCCCCGCGCCGCCATCGCGCGGGGTGGCGGAGCTGAATGCCAGTACGTCGTGGTGCTGCCGCAGCCAGCTGTTCAGCCGGTTCTTCAGGACCGGCGTATCGTGTGCCGACCCGTAGCCCTTGCCGTGGATGATGCGCACGCAACGGCTGCCACGGTCGCGACTGGCGTCGATAAAGCCCAGGACTGCGCTGCGCGCCTCGCCGGCTGTCATGCCGTGCATGTCGAGCTCGCCACCCATGGCAAGCTGTCCGCGACGGAAACGCTGCAGCAGCCGCTGTTGCAGGCCGGGTCGCGCGAAAAACAGGACATCTTCGGATTTGACCCTGCCGGCGTCGTACATGTCGGAGAAGGTGTCATGCTGCGCATCATTCCCGGGTGCCTGTGGCCGGCGGGGGCGTGGTGACAGCCGCCGGCCCTCAGGGGCGGCCCGGTCGTGACCCAGCTTGCGCACCGGGCCGACGCTGCGGCGAAACAGGTCGATCTCCTCATCGGTCGGTTTTTTGCCTGAAGCCATGGAATTCCGGGTGCTGGTGGGCGGTGCACGGCAACCGTAACCGTATAGCGGTTTGCGCGCAACCGACCGGTCACAGCGGTGTCGCGCGGCCCGGTTAGTCTTTATACTAGACCGCCCCGGAGAGCGCTTTGGTTCGAATGACGGCAACATCTGCATGAACATCCTGATCAGCAATGACGACGGCTACCAGTCCGAGGGTATCGAGGCGCTCGCGCGCGCGCTGGCAACCATCGCCGACATCCATGTGGTGGCGCCGGACCGGGACCGCAGCGGTGCCAGCAACTCGCTGACCCTGGACAACCCGATCCGCGCGCGTGTTGTCGACAACGGCTATACCTGCGTGGACGGCACGCCGACCGACTGCGTGCACCTTGCCATTACCGGTTTGCTGGACAGGGAGCCGGACATGGTGGTGGCAGGCATCAATTCCGGTGCGAATCTCGGCGACGACGTGTTGTACTCGGGGACGGTGGCGGCCGCCATGGAAGGACGCTTCCTCGGCTTTCCGGCCATCGCCGTGTCGCTGGTGACGGAACAGCCCACCCACTATGCAACGGCCGCCAGTGTCACCGTCGACCTGGTACAGCGGGTCATAGCGGGTGCACTGCCGGCGGACACCATTCTCAACGTGAACGTACCGGACCTGCCCCTGGACCGGATCCGGGGTGTGCAGGCGACACGTCTGGGTCACCGTCACAAGTCCGAACCGGTCGTCCGCATGGAAGACCCGCGCGGCCGTCCGGTGTACTGGGTCGGTCCCTGCGGTTCCGAGCAGGATGCCGGACCCGGCACCGACTTTCACGCGGTGCGCTCCGGCCATGTGTCAGTGACGCCGCTGGATGTTGACCTGACACGTTATGATGCGATTGACAAGCTGGCCAGCTGGCTGGGCAGGCAGGAACAGGACTCTTGATAGCGACAGACCGCGGTATCGGCATGACTTCACAACGCACGCGTGACCGGCTGGTCATGCGTCTGCGCGAGAAGGGCATCCGCAACGAAAAGGTACTCGATGTAATCGGCAATACCCCGCGGCACCTGTTCGTCGACGAGGCGCTGGCCAGTCGTGCCTACGAGGATACAGCCCTGCCGATCGGCTACAACCAGACCATCTCGCAGCCATATGTCGTGGCGTTGATGACCGATCTGGTGACGCGCAACGATCCGCACAAGGTGCTGGAAATCGGTACGGGCTCCGGCTACCAGGCCGCCGTGCTGGCGCCGCTGGTCGAGAAGATCTACACCGTCGAGCGTATCGAACCGCTGGCCATCCAGGCACGCCAGCGTTTTCGCAAGCTCGGTATCCGCAATGTGCGGGCCAGCTACTCCGACGGAACCGAGGGTCTGCCCGAGTTCGCGCCCTATGACACAATCATAACCACGGCTGCCGCCGAGACCATCCCGGATGCGCTGCTGGAACAGCTGTCACCGGACGGCGGGCGCCTGATCATTCCGGTCGGTGGCCGCACCTGCCAGACACTGACGGTTGTAACGCGCCAGGGCGATGCGTTTGAACGCGAGGACCTCGATCCTGTCATATTCGTACCCCTGCTGACAGGACAGACCAAATGAAAATATTTACCGGTTTATACGACAAGTGCATGGAATGGTCGCGGCACCGATATGCCGTCAGGTACCTGTCTGTCCTGAGTTTTGCGGAATCTTCGTTCTTTCCGATACCGCCCGATGTCATGCTGGCCCCCATGAGCATGGCCAAACCGAAACGCGCCATGTCGTATGCCGCGGTGACGACTATTGCCTCCGTGATCGGCGGGCTGTTCGGGTATCTGATCGGGGCCTATGCCTTCGAGATCATTCAGCCGTGGCTGCAGGAAACGCACTACTGGGAGAAATACCTGCACGGCCGTGACTGGTTCGAGACCTATGGTTTCTGGGCCATCCTGATTGCCGGTTTTTCACCGATACCCTACAAGATCTTCACCATCACGGCCGGCACACTGGGCATGCACCTGCCGCTGTTCGTCGCCGGTTCCCTGCTGGGGCGTGGTGGCCGGTTCTTCCTGGTCGCGGCGCTGATGGCCTGGGGCGGGCCGCGCATGGAGGAGAACCTGCGTGTCTGGGTCGAATGGCTGGGCTGGGCGGTCGTGGTGCTGGCATTCGCGGCCTATTTTTTCCTCAGGTAGACATGCGACCGGCGCTCGTCATCCTGTTGCTGGCACTGCTGTACGGGTGCTCGTCCACGGCCCGGGCCCCGGTGTCGTCGCGCGGCACGGCGCCCGAACCGGCACCGACCGTTTCCCGACCGGACGGTGCCGTCGTCACCCGGCCGGCAAGAACCATCAGCCAGCCGGCCGCGCGCACGAACAGCTCGCATATCGTGCGCCACGGCGAGACGCTGTATTCGATTGCCTGGCAGCACGGCCTGACGGTAGGCGAACTCGCACGCCAGAACCGCATCCACCCGCCTTATACCATTTATGCCGGACAGCAATTAAGGGTCAGTCCGCCCGCGCGCGCCGTGGCGCCCGTCCGCATCCAGCCGCTGCCGGACAGGCAGGCAGTGCAGCCGGACCGGCCCAAACTGGTCGTGAAACCGGCCCCGCAGCCGGTCCCCGGTCCACCCGCCAAACCGGCGCCGGCAAAGGCCACACTGCCGGCCAAACAGGCCCCTGCGGCGGCAAAGCCGCCGGCCCCGGCCAGTGGCGTATATGACGGCAGCTGGGCCTGGCCCACGCGGGGCCGTGTCCTGCGGGGATTCCAGTCCGGCGGGACGGGCAAGAAGGGCATCGATATCGGCGGGCACCATGCCCAGCCCGTCAAGGCCGCCGCCGGCGGCAAGGTCGTCTACGCCGGGAGTGGACTTGTGGGCTATGGCAGGCTTATTATCGTAAAACATAACGAAAACCTGCTCAGTGCCTACGGGCACAACAGCAAGCTGCTGGTGGCGGAGGGGGATGTTGTCGACAAAGGCGACAACATCGCCAGGATGGGAAATAGTGGCACCGACCGTACTGCCCTGTATTTTGAAATCCGCAAAGACGGCAAGCCGGTAAATCCCACACACTACCTGCCCAGGAACTGATCGGGTTGAATAACGCCGATCGCCGGACGACACACTGTCACCGGCGTACAACGAGCGGAGGGTGCCATGGCACAGGGCGCCGATGACAACAATAAACCGCGTACCGACCGTCAACCGACAGGCCGCAAGCCGGCTGCAGGCAGATCCACAGCCGAAAGTCACGATCCCACGCGACTCTACCTGAACGAGATAGGCGCCTCTCCGCTGCTCACGGCGGAAGAAGAGGTGAAGTTCTCGCGCCTTGCGCAGCGCGGTGACGAGGCGGCCCGCAAGCGCATGATCGAGAGCAACCTCCGCCTGGTGGTGAAAATTGCGCGTCGCTATCTAAATCGCGGGCTGGCTTTGCTCGACCTGGTGGAGGAGGGCAACCTCGGGCTGATCCGGGCGGTGGAAAAATTCGACCCCGAACGCGGCTTTCGTTTCTCGACCTATGCGACCTGGTGGATTCGCCAGACCATCGAGCGTGCGATCATGAACCAGACACGCACCATTCGTTTGCCGATCCACGTGGTGAAGGAAATCAACACCTACCTGCGTGCCGCGCGTACCCTGGCGCAGAAGCTGGACCATGAGCCCAGTGCCGAGGAAATCGCCGAATTGCTGCACAAGCCGATCAGGGATGTCGAAAAGATGCTGGGCCTGAACGAGCGCACGGCATCGACGGATACCACTATCCTGAACGATTCAGGGAAGACCCTGCTTGATACCATTCCCGACGAACGTACCCCGGACCCGACCGAGACGCTCGCGGAAGACGAAATACATGAAAGCATCGAGGAATGCCTGGCGCAGCTCTCCGACAAGCAGCGCGAGGTGGTTGAGCGCCGCTTTGGCCTGCACGGCTACTCGGTGTCCACACTGGAAGAGGTCGGCCGGGAAATAGGCGTGACCCGCGAACGCGTACGCCAGATCCAGATGGATGCCCTGAAGAAACTGCGCAAGATCCTCGAGCACGAGGGGATCTCTATGGATGCGCTCTTGAAATAGGTGCGACGACAACGTCCTGTACCGTTTATTTGCAGGCGGATAATCCTCTCTTACCGGGGCAAGGGGCTGCAGAAAATTCGACACTCGCCACAGGCGGCCATCAGGCCGCCTTGTCATATGGGGTTAACGGGGGCAGTCAGTTCCGTACAGCAGAGGGTGCTGGCACGGATGGGTGTTTTATTTGTCCCCGGTCAGGCCAGCCCGGACCGGGGACAAGTAGGCATGTCGTCTTATGTGAATGACAAGTACAAGCCAAGGAGGGCTACTGTAATGGCAATGCCGATGAATCCCAGCAGAATCGTGAGTAGATGATGTTTTCTCCAGCCCCGGATTATCCAGTAGCTTTCCAGACCGATAAAGCCCGCTGCCGCACCATAGGCAATGAAGAGTCCCTTGGGTTCGATATCTGTGGACATGATGAAAATCAGGTAGAAGACAAACGCAACCCCGATCGGTGTCAACGAGAATATCCAGTCCTGTATCTCGCCAGGGGTCCTGCTGGTCGTTAACAGCTTGTTCAGCTTGCTGGTATTTTCCATATTTCTGCTCCTTGAAGAGTCAACAAAAATTCTGGATGCCGGCAAGTTACAGAAATCAATTATGCTAGTCAACCGATGCGCGGAACGGGCAATGCCAGTCGCGAGTGATTATGAAAATACTTCTCAATACGGGAAAGCGAAGAGCTGCTGCTCCTGTTCATAATCTTCTTGAGAAGACGAGTAAACTCTCTTCATGAATCAGTCGCACAATCGTTACCTGCTGGTGCTCACTGTCATTTTTGCCATTGAATGGGCCATTCTCGCCGTATCGCCGAACGACAGGGCGGACTGGGCGCTGGAAAATATACTCGTTGCCGCCTTTGTAATACTGATCGCGTCCAGCTACAAAAATTTTCCGCTATCACGCGTTTCCTATACGTTGATATTCCTGTTTCTCCTGCTGCACGAGGTGGGGGCACATTACACGTATGCCGAGGTGCCTTACGATGAATGGTGGAGCGAACGATTCGGATACAGCCTGAACCAGAGCCTGGGCTTCGAACGGAACCACTTCGATCGCCTGGTGCACTTCTGCTATGGATTGCTGCTTGCCTATCCGATCAGGGAGGTATTCATCCGGATTGCCGATGTGAAAGGCTTCTGGGGGTACTTTCTGCCGCTCGATCTGACAATGTCGACCTCAATGATGTTCGAGCTGTTTGAGTGGGGTGCGGCCGAACTGTTTGGCGGAGATCTGGGAATCGCCTACCTCGGGGCGCAGGGCGATGCCTGGGACGCCCACAAGGATATGGTGCTGGCGAGTCTGGGCGCCCTGGGCGCAATGCTGGCAACGGCATTTATAAATATCAGGCTGCAGCGCGATTTCGCACATGAATGGAACGAGAGTCTGAGAATAAAAGGCCTGTTGCCACTCGGAGAGGATGAGATAAAGCGGTTCCTGGGTGAGGCGGGTAAAAAATAAGGAATTTGCATGCATCAGGCATGCAGGGTTTAACCTCCAGGCTTTTCATTCAAAAGCCTGCGGCCGACCATGGCCCGGTAATATCAATGGTAACGCACAGTGCGCTGCGCGCGCCGGGAGTCAAGCCCGCAGATCATGGGGCGCAAGACGCACCCTCGTCACGATGCCTGCAAGCCGTACCTGCTGATTATCAGCACTGCCTGTATCAATAAAATACGTGATCTGCACAAGGTCGTGAATGGTGTGTCGATCGTAAAGGCGGGTTATTAGTGTCAGTCTGGAGCATTTCATGGAATGCAATGATTCGCATACCCTTGAGAAACAATTCTTGACAATTCATGCATTCAATATAAGGTGCGATGTGTTTAAAGTGGCAGCTGAATAACCACGTACAGAATCCAGTTTACAGGGAGTCAGTAAATCATGAACGATATAATCAACAAACTAACCGAGGTCCTGGGACCGGCAGGCTCCGGCGCGCTTGGCCATGCATTGATCGGTCTTGCGATACTCATTATTGGTCTGTTTATCGTCAAACTCATAGTAGGCCTGTTCAAGAGAATGCTGACGAAGGTTTCGGTGCTGCATCGCACCGAGTCCGACGGCACTGTCATAGACCTGGCATCACCGATTGCCTCCCTGATCAAGGCAGTGCTGACCATCTTTGTGCTAATGGCGGTGCTGGAGCATTTCGGACTGACTGATGTCCTGGAGCCCCTGAAGGAGATGGTCAGCAAGTTCACGGCTGCCGTACCCAACATCATCGGTGCGGGCGTTATTGGCTATGCGGGCTGGGTCATTGCAAAGATCGTCTCCCAGCTGGTTGGTGTCGGGCTCGGCAAGGTTGACGAGCAGCTGGCCGAACGCACCGGCAACGAGGAAATCCGCATCTCGAAATTCGGCAGCGCACTCATATTTGCAATCATCCTGCTGCCGATCGTCGTGTCGGCCCTGGGCGTTCTCAATATTCCGGCAATCTCGGATCCGGCGTCCGCAATGATCGAGAAACTGATGGCCGCCGTGCCCAACATCATCGGCGCGGGCATCATCCTGCTGGTGGTCTACTTTGTCGCGAAGTTCGTTGTATTCATCCTCAGCAGTTTGCTCGAAGGTGTGAATATCAACGCGCTGCCGCAGAAAATGGGCATACAGGGTCTGTTTACGGAGACTTTCACGCCCATCCGGCTTATCGGAGGCGCGATCATGTTCTTCTCGATGGTCGCTGCAGCAACCGCTGCCGTCAATCTCCTGGGAATCGATATCATTTCCAATGTATTCGGCAGGGTGCTGGAGTTCGGCGGCGGGCTGCTGGTTGGCGGCGTGATCCTGATCGTGGGCAACATGCTGAGTACCATTGCCCACGACAAGCTGGCCAGCCACGGCAATAGCGGTCTGGCCAACATTGCACGCATCGCGATTATGGGTCTGGTGCTGGCAATGGGTCTGAAGGCAATGGGCCTGGCCGATGACATCGTCAGCATGGCCTTTGGTCTCACCATCGGCAGTGTGGCGGTTGCCGCCGCGCTCGCCTTCGGTCTTGGCGGCAGGGACGCGGCCAAGGTCGTTGCCGACAAGTGGGCCGCGAAAATCAAAAGCTAGCAAGCTGCCTGCAGATACAGTGAAAGATGGGCCGGCACAGCCGGCCCATTTTTTTTGCGTGTCAACCGGGTCCCGGCCAGGAGTCCGGGTGCGGACAGTCAGCCCAGCATCAGTGCCAGCACCACGCGCCGGTCTTCGGAGAGCAGTACATTGAATGTCCGGCAGGCCGCGTCGTTCGCCATGATTTCCACCCCGATTCCCTGCTTCTGCAGGGAGGCCGCGAAGTGACCGGACGGAAAAATCTGGGTTTTGCCCGTACCGATGATGACGACCTCGGGTTGCAATGCTGCGCATTGCGCCAGGTGCTCCGACGTCAAGTCAGGAATGCTGCCGGGTGGCCATTCCTGGACCGTCTCCGCGCAGACCAGCACGCTGTGCGTGATACGCCGGTCATCGATGACAATGCCGTCATCGCTGATGGCCTGGATACTGAAGGTGGAGTTGCTGTCCTCGGTAAAGCGCATAGCGTGAAGATACGCAGGGCAGGGCGCGTAATAAAACAGATGCTTTAAGGGGTTATTGCCGGCCCGGCCCGGAACTGTTGTTTATTGCGGGCGCTTCTCGAGCGCCAGCAGTTCAATGATGAAGATCAGCCCGGCGTGCGGCGGGACGACATTCTGTGCGCCCCTGTCCCCGAAGGCAGCCCCGGCAGGCACGTTGACCAGTCGTCGCCCGCCCGCTTGCATGCCGGTGACGCCTTCGTTCCAGCCTTGCATGACCCTGTCCGTACCGATCACGAATGATACCGGTGCGCGCTGGCCGCGCGTGGCGTAGATCTCCCTGCCTTTCCTGCCGCGGTCATCCAGCCAGCCGGTGAAATGTATCGTTGCCACGTCACCCGGTGCCGCGCGTTCCCCCGTACCCTGTACCAGGTCCCGGTAGCTGACACCCTTGCCGGCGGTTATAAAGTTCTCTGCAGCAATAGCTGTCACCGACAGCATGGCGGCGAGAATGAGTAATGCTGCGGTACCGGTCAGTTTGTTCATCGCTGTTCCAGGTGTCCTGTTACTTCAGTTCTGACATTGCGGATCGATGCTGCCCAGCGCGGTCCTGCACCACTCTGCATCTGCAAGCAGTGCATGGCCATCCGTGCTGGGATGGAAACAGTCGCCGCTATTGATATGCCGCGAATCGAACCTGGCGTCGTAAATATCAATGAAGCCGGCATTGGTCAGGTCGCCTGACTGTATATACTCATCCAGTACATCACGCAGTATCGGGTTATAGGTATCGCGGATGATGCGGTGAAACTGTTTCCGTCGCAGGCAGTTGACGCCGTCTCCCGGGTAATCGTTGTCGGGATCGAATTTGGACGTACTGTTCGCACAGTCGTTATCGGGATTATCCAGCAGGTTCTCGCACGGCACGAACGGCCAGGCAAAGACCCTGCACCAGAAATTATTGTGCTTGGCACTCCACAGGAAATAAATCGCGGGAATGCCCGACACGTGAATTTGCGCATCCCGGGTGACGGGGCTGGCGGCCAGCACATCGAGGCCGGCGCGATATTGGGACTCGAACAGACCGGGATCAGTCATGGCGGCCATGCTGGACGCACAGACATCATTACTCCCCAGCAATACGGTGACCATGCCGGCGTCACCCGTGGGTGTTTGTGCGACTGAGGCGATAATATTCTGTACCTGCCAGACAAAGTCGGCCATGTCCGAGCCACTGACCGCCTTGTTGAATACCGGGTCACGGCCGGCGTTGTTTTCATGGTAATCCAGCGGCGCGATAGTTTCATAGCGTTCGTTCAAGCTGTTCACGTTGTCACTGCCGCTATAGCCGGTCGACCAGACCTTCTCGTGGTGCGCCTGGCCGAGCGTTCCGTTGGCCGCCTCGCCCTCGCCAATGGAGTCACCGATATTGAACTGGTTGGCAGGCGGTGCAGGAAAGGCATACAAGCCCGTTACCAGACGGGTAATGACCAGCAGGTCGCCGAGATTGAAATAGCCGTCGGGCCGGGGAATGCCTGTGACAAGCGGGGCGACATCGCCGTGTTGTTCCTGTTCAAGTGTCAGCGTGCGCTGCCCGAGCAATGCCTGGGTACCCCAGAGCAAGTCGACAAGACTCACTGCACCGTCCATGTTGATGTCTCCATCATTAACGGCGTTTGCAGCCAGGGAGGTCAGGCAGCAAATACACAGCAGGACAATCAGCCTGATGCCAGTCTCGTTCATACTTATCAGGTTGCAGGTTTGATCAGGTGAGAAAACCCCCGGCTGGAGCAGTCATCTCCAGCCCGGCGCATGGATTACAGCATGCAGGGGAGACGGGGTAAACAGGTACTGCCCGGTACAGTCAATCGGCAAACGGCATATCGTCCCGGGCGTGGCATGTCCGTGAAGGTGTATTGTGCCGTACCTGTGCGCAGGCGAGGCCTCGTTGTCCAGCACTCGCTGCCCGTCCGCTGCTGGCGGCCCGGATTTCCCCTTGTGTCGCCCGGCGCTTTTCAGTAACGTTAGCGCTTCCGGAATGCGACTCTAATCTCTTCATAAACAAAGAAATAAGCGGTTGACCCAGTGATCGAGGATTTTGCCCGCATCAAGCGGCTACCGCCGTACGTTTTCAACATTGTCAATGACTTGAAGGCGGCGGCGCGGGCGCGTGGCGAGGACATCATCGATTTCGGCATGGGCAATCCGGACCAGCCGACCCCGCAGCACATCGTCGACAAGCTGACGGAGGCCGCACAGCGTGGCGACACGCACCGCTATTCGCTGTCACGCGGCATCCCGCGACTGCGCAAGGCCATTTGTGACTGGTATGGCCGGCGTTACGCTGTCGATCTTGACCCGGAACGCAATGCCATCGTCACCATCGGTTCCAAAGAGGGGCTGGCGCACCTGGCACTGGCCGTGTGCGGGCCGGGTGATGCGGTCATGGTGCCCAACCCGGCCTATCCGATCCATCCCTACGGCTTCGCGATCGCCGGTGCCGATATCCGCCACGTGCCGCTGCGTCCGGACGTCGACTTTTTCGCCGAACTGGAAAAGGCCATCAAGGACTCGTGGCCACGTCCCAAGATGCTGGTGCTGAACTTTCCCGGCAACCCGACCACGCAGTGCGTCGAACTCGATTTCTACGAGAAGGTCGTTGCCATCGCGCGCGAGCACGAGATCTGGGTGATCCAGGACCTGGCCTATGCCGACCTGGTGTTCGACGGTTACAAGGCGCCGTCCATCCTGCAGGTCGAGGGTGCCATGGATGTCGCGGTGGAGTTTTTCTCGCTGTCGAAAAGCTACAACATGCCGGGCTGGCGCGTCGGTTTCATGTGCGGCAACGAGACACTGGTCGCGGCACTGGCGCGTATCAAGTCCTACCTGGACTACGGCATGTTCACGCCGATACAGGTGGCGGCGATTACCGCGCTGGAGGGTCCGCAGGACTGCGTCCGCGAAATCCGCGACATGTACCAGGAACGGCGCGACGTGTTGTGCGACGGCCTGAATGCCATGGGCTGGCCGGTGGAAAAGCCGAAGGCGACGATGTTTGTCTGGGCGCGCATCCCGGATCAGTACCGTGAAATGGGCTCGCTGGAATTTTCCAAGAAACTGCTGGGTGATGCCAAGGTCGCGGTGTCCCCGGGCATCGGTTTCGGCGAATACGGCGACGACTATGTGCGCTTCGGACTGATCGAGAACACGCACCGTACCCGCCAGGCCATCCGCTGTATACGTGACATGTTCAGGCATGATCTTGAACTCTGGCAGGAAACAGGAGGGTAATCCATTTGAAACCGGTTAATGTGGGCCTGCTGGGCCTGGGTACCGTGGGCGGTGGTACCTTCAACGTGCTGAACCGCAACGCGGAGGAAATTACCCGGCGTGCGGGACGCGGCATCCGCATCACGCATGCCGCTGCGCGCGAGTATGACGCGGACAATCTGCCGGGCATCGGGGACATCGCCGTCAGCGACGATGCCTTCAGCGTGGTGGAAAATCCCGATATCGATATTGTCGTGGAACTGATCGGTGGTTACGAGCCGGCGCGCGAACTGGTACTGAAGGCCATTGCCAACGGCAAGCATGTGGTGACGGCCAACAAGGCGCTGATCGCGCTGCACGGCAACGAGATCTTCGCCGCCGCGCAAAAGCAGGGTGTGATGGTGGCGTTCGAGGCCGCGGTCGCCGGCGGCATCCCGATCATCAAGGCGATCCGCGAGGGACTGGCCGCCAACCAGATCCGCTGGCTGACCGGGATTATCAACGGCACCGGCAATTTCATCCTGACCGAAATGCGTGACAAGGGACGTGATTTCGACGATGTGCTGCAGGAGGCTCAGGCGCTCGGCTATGCCGAGGCCGACCCGACCTTCGACATCGAGGGCATCGATG
>JABDRC010000354.1 GCA_013041945.1 Halobacteria archaeon | reverse complement strand
CTCGAACCCGCACACCTCTCCTGGTACGAACTGACCATCGAGCCGAACACCTGGTTTCACAGACACCCGCCACAGCAGCCCGACGATGATGCGCTGTGGGCCATGCAGTCCGGCGGGAAGTCCCTGCTGTCAGAACACGGCTTCGAACACTACGAGGTGTCGGCCTGTGCACGCCACGGCAAACAGTGCCGGCATAACCTGAACTACTGGCAGTTCGGCGATTACCTCGGCATCGGCGCCGGTGCCCATGGCAAGGTCACCGATGCCGCGCGGCAGCAAATCACCCGCACGGCAAAGACACGGCATCCCGGGCGATACCTGGAAGCCGCGCACAGTACGCAGCGCATCAGTTCATCGACCGTGTTGTCCGCCGGGGATGCGGCACTTGAATTTGTCATGAATGCACTGCGCCTCGATAGCGGCTTTACCCGACAGGCATTCACCGAGGCCACCGGCCTGCCGTTTGCATATATCGAGACACCGGTCGCCCGCGCACTCGCGGCCGGACTGCTGACCGGACAGGACCAGCGGCTGCAGGCAACTGCGCGCGGGCAACGCTACCTCAACGAGCTGCTGCAGTACTGGATGCCGGAGCAGGCCGCCCATGCTGACACACGTTGACTGCCCGTACTGCGGTGAACCCTTCGACACGGAGGTGGACACGTCCGCCGGCAGCCAGGATTACATCGAAGACTGCCCGGTGTGCTGCCGGCCGATCGAGTTTCACCTGGATGTCAGTCCGACGGGAGAAACCTTCACCCTCACGGCGGGGCGCGACGATGAGTGACTACACACCGGTCGATTGCGGCCTGCACAGCGCATACGAACTCGCCATCATGCAACGTCGCAGGCTGGCACTGTCATGGCACGGTGAACAGGCCGAATACCGCGACACGGTCACACCCGTTGATCTGTTTACACGGGATGTCGGGGAGTACCTGCGCGTGCGTGATTCACGCGACCTCGGTCACAGCATCCGGCTCGACCGGATTATGGCCTGTGAGTTTCTATAACTCCGCAACACAGCACTTATTTTCATGCCGGCCCGGTCGATAACCCGGTAAGCCACATTACCCGGTGACCCGACGTGACCAACGACCTGCATGACCTGGAACTGTTACTGCGCTCGCGCATCCCGCTGATCAGCATCGAGACACGGGATGAGCGGCACGTGAGCCGGTTATTCACGAAGCTGTCAATGCGGCTGGGTCTGCCGGTCATGGCCTGGTCAGCCACCTCCGGTCTGCAGCGCATCGACCTGGATCTGGCGCCCCAGAAGCATGCCAGCGAGCCGCAACAGGCGCTCGGCCAGATCAAGGCAACCAACACCCCGACCATCTATCTGCTGCTGGACTTCCATCCCTACCTGGATGACCCCTACAACGTCCGCCTGCTCAAGGAGATCGCCCTCGGCTACCCGGAACTCGGGCACACACTGGTGTTCGTCAGCCATGAACTGAGGCTGCCAGCCGAGCTGTCCGCCTACAGCGCGCGCTTCGAACTGTCCCTGCCGGGCGCCGAACAGATCGAGGCCCTGATCCGCGAGGAGGCGGGGCACTGGTCACAGGCCCGCCGCGGCCGGCAGGTACACACCGATCGCAAGACACTCGACCTGGTCAGCAGCCAGCTGCGCGGGCTGACCACCGGCGATGCGCGGCGCATCGTCCGCACCATTATTCATGACGACGGCGCCATCAACGGCCAGGACCTCGAGCGCGTCACCCGGGCACGCTACCAGCTGCTCGAACACAACGGCGCTATTTCCTGCGAATTCGATACCGACGATTTTGGCACGGTTGGCGGCCTGCAAAACCTCAAGCGCTGGGTCGAGCGCCGGCGCAGCGCCTTCCTGAATGCCCGCGACGGCAAGGATATGCCCAGGGGCATATTGCTGGTCGGCGTCCAGGGCGGCGGCAAGAGTCTCGCCGCGCGCGCCATCGCCGGCCTGTGGTCGCTGCCGCTGCTGCGGCTGGACTTTGGCACCCTGTATAACAAGTTCTTTGGCGAGACCGAACGCAACCTGCGCGAGGCGCTGCGAGCGGCCGAGGCCATGGCGCCGTGCGTGCTGTGGATCGATGAAATAGAGAAGGCGATTGCCTCGGGTGACAATGACAACGGCACGTCGCGCCGCCTGCTCGGCAACCTGCTGACGTGGATGGCGGAACGACAGGCCCCGGTGTTTATCGTCGCCACCGCCAACGTCATCGAGCACCTGCCCCCGGAGCTGATTCGCAAGGGCCGGCTGGACGAGATTTTTTTCGTCGACCTGCCGGACGCCGCCACCCGCGCGGAAATATTCGCTATCCACCTGCGCAAGCGGGACTTCACGCCGGTGGATTTCGACCTCCTTGACCTGGCGAAGGAAACCGAAGGCTTTTCCGGCGCCGAGATCGAGCAGGCGGTGGTCGCCGCCACCTACCTGGCGCGTGAGGAAAATGTCGCGCTGGATACGGAACACGTCCGCAGGGAAATCCGCCAGACCCGGCCCCTGTCGCAGGTGATGGCGGAACACATTGCCCGCCTGCGCAACTGGGCCAGGGAGCGCACCGTACCGGCGAACTAATCCCGCTTATCCACAACAATTCACCGTCTATGCACAGGGCTATCCACAGGCTTATCCACAGGCTGTTCCCCGTATCTTATTGAAAATAATATCTATTTAATGCTACGACTCCTGTCCAGTACCGGGCATACACAGGCTGTGCTAGCATTTTATCCACTCCTGACAACAACAATGGCCGCGATAAGCGGGCCGCACGGAGTGAGACATGCAGGAACAGCAGGACAACGACGGGTTTGATTTTGACCAGTGGGCCATACTCGCCGATAAAGACCCGGAAGCCTTTGAACTAAAAAGAATAAGCACCATCGAGGCTGTCATCTCCGACGCCCCGGCACGCTGCCAGATGCAACTGCGCCGCCTGCAGTGGAAGCTCGATCGCATTCGGGATACCGCGCCAACCCCGCTGGCCGCCTGTGTGCGCATGCAGGAAATGATGTGGGACAGCGTCCTTCGCGATGACGGACTGCTGGCCCGGCTGCGGCAACTGCCCGCCCGCAATGAAAGCGGCCGGGACACTGCCCGGATACTGGATTTCCAACGCTGACGCTTGCCGACATAACGGGTATCACGTATTATTTCCGGCCTTTTCGGGGCCTGGCAGCATTCCACGGGTCCGAACCGCACATACCGGAGCAGTTATGAAAGCTGATACACATCCCGCCTACGGGGCCATCAAGGTCACGTGCAGCTGCGGAGAGTCCTTCGAGACACAATCCACCGTCGGCCATGATCTCAGCATCGAGGTGTGTTCCAAGTGCCACCCGTTCTACACGGGCAAGCAGAAGATGCTCGATACCGGCGGTCGCGTAGACAAGTTCCGGCAGCGCTACGGCAAGGGCTGAACAACCAGCCAATGCCTTCCAGGTATTCCTCCGGCAAAGGGGCGTCCGTTACGGGCGCCCCTTTTGCGTTGTGCCTGCTGCTGTTGCTGCAGGCACAGCAAACCCTGGCCGGTGCATGCCCCGCCCGGGAGACCAGCGAACGCGTCACCGTGGTGCATGTCTACGACGGGGACACCGTCAAACTCGCGGACGGCCGGCGGGTACGCCTGATCGGCATCAATGCGCCGGAGCTCCGGCCGGACCGGCCTGAAGGGGAACCGTTTGCAGATGAGGCCACCGCCGCATTGCAAGCGCTGATCGACCGGAACAACCGGAGCCTGCTGCTCCAATACGGCCGGGAACACGAAGACCACTATGGTCGTCTGCTGGCGCATGCCTTTCTGGACAGCGGCGACAATGTCGCCGTCCACCTGCTGCAGGCGGGCCTGGCCACCACCCTGGTGGTGCCGCCGAACACCTGGGCACAGGACTGCTACCAGCGGCAGGAAGACCGGGCCCGGATCGAGCGCCGCGGTATCTGGAAGCACCCGCGCTACCAGGTCCACGACGCCCGCAGCCTGCCGGCCTCAACCCGCGGCTTCCGGATCATCCACGCTACCGTTTCGCGCGTGCGTTATGCAGGTGGTACCGCCTGGCTGGAGCTGGAAGGTCCGCTCAGCGTACGGGTCGGCAAACAGGACCAGGTCAACTTTCCGCCGGGCTATCTGGAACACCTCGCCGGCCAGGCGGTCGAACTGAGAGGCTGGATCAGGGCACGGCCTTCCGGGCCGGTCATGACCGTGAGACACCCCGCCGCCATGGCAATCATCAACAAACAGGCACCATGAATACAAGACACACCGCCAGACTATTGCTCCTGCTTGTTCCCGCCTGGCTGGCCAGCGCCTGCTCGACCAATCCGGTCACCGGCAACCAGGACTTTGTCCTCATGTCGGAAGAGCAGGAAATCAGTCTCGGCCGCAAGTACAGTGCCGATATCGTCAAGGACACCCCGGCCTATGATGACCCGGAACTGGCGAGCCTGGTGCAGACAATCGGTGAGCAGGTGGCGGCCAACAGTCACCGCCCGGACCTGATCTATCGCTTCACGGTCCTGGACAGTAACCAGGTGAATGCCTTTGCACTGCCGGGCGGCTACATCTACATCACGCGCGGGCTGCTGGCCTACCTCAACTCGGAGGCGGAACTGGCGGCGGTACTTGGCCATGAAATCGGCCATGTCACGGCACGCCACAGCGTCCGTCAGCATGGCACGGCAACCATGGCGGGTATCCTCGGCGCCGTGGTATCGGCATCCACCGGTGTACAGGGTGCCGGCGACCTGAGCAGGCTGGCCGGGACCGCGATCGTGCGCGGTTACGGGCGTGAACACGAGCTCGAAGCGGACCGCCTGGGGGCCGAGTACCTGGCAAAGAGCGGTTACGACCCCGGGGGTATGCTCAAGGTCGTCGGCGTCCTGAAGAACCAGGAGGCCTTCGACAAGCTGGTTGCCGAACAGGAGGACCGCGAACCGACCGCCTACCACGGTCTGTTCTCGACGCACCCCGACAATGACAAGCGCTTCCAGGAAGTCGTTGCGGCGGCCGGGAAATACCGGCAGGCAAACACCGCGCGCATCGGGCGTGACCGCTATCTTCGCGCGATCGACGGCCTTGTCTTCGGCGACAGCGAACGCGACGGGATACTGCGCAATAACCGTTTCTATCACCGTGACCTGAACTTTGGCCTGACCTTCCCGGCAGACTGGCGGGTCGACAACCAGTCAGACCGCGTGATGGCCATCGCGCCGGAGAACAAGGCCCTGGTGCAACTGACCATCACAGATCTCAACAAGCGCATCAGCCCGCAGGCGTTCATGACGCAACGCATGAAGCTGGATAACATGCAGTCAGGCAGGGCCATCACTGTCGATGGCCTGCAGGGCTACACCGCAATCGCCGACGGCAAGACACCCTGGGGAACCCGCCGGGTGCGCTACGCGGTCCTGTTTCGTAACGACAAGGCCTGGATAATTGCCGGTGCTGCAAAACAACGCAGCCGGATGCAGGATTATGACCCGCTCATTCTCGACACGGTAAACAGCTATCATGCCCTGACTGGTAAAGAGAAAGAACTGGCGACCGGCAAACGCCTCGGCCTCATCAGGGCGACTCCGGGGACGCGTTACACTGACCTCGCCCGCACATCGCCCGTCACCCATCTGCCAGAGGAACAGTTACGGCTGCTCAACGGCCAGTACCCCGATGGCGAACCGGACGCTTCCAGCCTGATCAAGATCGTCCGCTAGACCTGGCAAAACGGATTTTGTGCAGCCGTTGTCCTAACTATATACTTGTCCGCAAAATCAGACCCGGTGTTTCACCGGACACGGGAGGCTCGCCGACTGCAACATTATCGAGAGTGCTCCGGACTGCACCCACTGGAAATCATCAAGGGATCACTGGATGAACAAGATCAGCATCGTCGGCGCAGGCCGCGTAGGGGAATCTACTGCACAGATTCTGGCGCAACGGGACGTGTGCCACGACCTGGTGCTGCTCGATGTCCGCGATGGCGCCGCCGCCGGGGCCGCGCTGGATATCCGCCAGTCGGCCGCAGCGCACCGCTTTGACTGCCGCCTGACGGGCGGTGCCGACCCCGCCCTGCTGGCCGGGTCGGACCTGGTGATCGTCACTGCCGGTTCGCCGCGCAAACCCGGCATGTCGCGCAGCGATGTGCTGAATGTGAACCGCGCGGTCATCGATTCCGTTGTCGACCAGGTTCTGGAACACGCGCCTGACTGTATGCTGATGCTGGTTACCAACCCGGTCGACGTGCTGACCTGGCATGCCTGGAAGCGCACCGGCTGGGACCGGCGGCGCGTGTTCGGCCAGGCCGGCGTACTGGATGCGGCGCGCATGGCCAGTTTCCTGGCCGAGGAAACCGGCATCTCGGTGCGGGACGTCCATACCATGGTCATTGGCGGTCATGGCGATTCCATGGTTCCGCTGACCCGCTTCAGCACCATCAACGGCTTGCCGGTCACCACCTTTGTCGACGAGAAAACCATCGAGTACATCAACGAGAAAACCCGGCATGGCGGTGCGGAAGTGCTGGAGATGCGCCAGCACAGCAGCGCCTACAATGCACCGGCCGCAGCAGTTGCCACCATGGTGGATGCCATCAACAGCAACCGCGATCGTCTGCTGTCCTGTGTCTGTGTACTGGATGGCGAGTATGGCCAGCGTGATATTACTGCCGGTGTGCCGGCCATCCTCGGACGCGAGGGCATCAGGAGAATTATCGACCTGCCGCTCGATGAAACCGAGCGCCGCGGCTTCCAGGCATCGGTCGACAGCATCGTCAATGACATCAAATCACTGTAGGGGCAAGCAGGGATCTGACCACTCTAGAACAACTGCTCGTCAATGACATTGTCGGCGCCGTGGACACCGGATGACAAGACATCGCTGGTCTGCCGGGGCACGTTTTCTTTGCGGAAGGTTTCGAAGATCGCACCCGGCTGACCGCTGGCAGCCAGCAGACCGGTAGCGGGATCGATACGCACCGTGACCATGCCATTCGGCGGTTTACGGACAGTCTCGGGCATGCCCTTCAACGCAACGGCCATGTAGTCGATCCACACCGGCAATGCCGAGCGGCCACCGGTCTCGCCACGACCGAGCGGCGCCGGCGTGTCAAAGCCAACCCAGGCCGTTGCCACAACCGCCTCATTGAAACCGCAAAACCAGCCATCCATCTGATCGTTGGTGGTCCCGGTCTTGCCTGCCAGGTCATTGCGTCCAAGTGACCTGGCACGTACGCCGGTGCCGCGCCGAATGACATCCTGCATCATGGATGTCATCTGCCAGACGTTTTGCGGTGTCAGTTCCCGACGGGCCAGCGGCAACATTTCCTGACCGGTACCGGTGATCGTTTCCATGGAAGCCGGACAGTCGGCGCAGGCAACCACCGGCGACGAACTGAACACAACATCGCCGGCCGCATCCTGGATGCGCAGGATCACGTAAGGCTTGACCAGATAGCCGCCATTGGCCAGCACGGCGTAGGCGCGCGCCATCTGCAACGGTGTCACGCTGGCGCTGCCCAGTGCCAGGGTCAGGTCATGCGGCAGCTTGTCCGCCTTGAACCCGAAGCGTTCGGCATATTCGGCCGCGTAATCGGCACCGATGGAGCGCAGGATGCGAATCGAAACCAGGTTGCGGGAGCGGTAGAGTGCCTCGCGCAGACGCGTCGGCCCGTGGAATTTGCCGCTGTAGTTTTCCGGTCGCCAGGTTGATTCCAGCTTGGGGTCATCGAACACGACCGGTGCATCGTTGATCATGCTGGCCGGTGTGAAGCCATTCTCGAGGGCGGCGGAATAAATGACCGGCTTGAAGCTGGAGCCCGGTTGTCGCAGGGCCTGCGTGGCCCGGTTGAACTTGCTGTGGTAGAAATCATAGCCGCCTACCAGCGCATCGATGGCACCATCCCGGGGGCGCAGCGAGACCAGCGCACCGCCGATCTTCGGCACCTGCGCGAGGCTCCAGTCACCCTTGTCTTTCTGATTAACACGGACAATATCACCGACCGCCAGAATATCGGCGGCGCGTTTCGGTTCCGCGCCCGTACGATTGGCATTGCGGTAGGGGCGCGCCCAGGACAGGCCATCCCACGAAAGTGTGACCTCGGTACCGTTCGCCAGCATGAGTGTGGCCGCCTGCTCGGCGACCGCGGTTACCAGTGCCGCATGCAGGTCACCGACCGGTGGATATCCGCCAAGGACGGCCAGGCGTGATGCCTCGTCGTCGGCCTGCTGCGGGACCTTTGCCTCCGGCCCGCGATAGCCGTGGCGGCGACTGTAGTCCTGCAGTCCATTACGCAGCGCCAGGTTGGCCGCGGCCTGACGTTTCGTGTCGATGGTGGTAATCACCTCGTAGCCGGAGGTGTACGCGGCCGACCCGTAGCGCTTGAACATTTCGTTGCGGACCATTTCCGCCACGTAGGGCGCGCTGGCCGCCGCGCTGACCTTGTGCAGGCGGGCACCATCCGGCTCGGCCACGGCCGCTGTGTAGGTATCCTCATCGATATAACCCAGCTGCTGCATGCGGCCGAGGATATAGTTGCGCCGTTCGATGGCCGCCTCCGGGCTGGTGACCGGATTGACCCGCGACGGGGCCTTGGGCAGGGCGGCAATCATCGCCATGCGTGCCAGGGACAGTTCACCGATGTCCTGGCCGTAGTAAACGCGTGCGGCTGCCTGCACCCCGTAGGCCCGCTGCCCCAGGTAAATCTTGTTGAAGTACAGCTCGAGGATCTCGTTTTTACTGAGCGAGCGTTCGATTCTGAATGCCAGCAGAATTTCTGTCAGCTTGCGTAAATAGGTCTTTTCACTGGAAAGATAGTAGTTTCTGGCCACCTGCATGGTAATGGTGCTGCCACCCCGACGCTTCTTGCCGGTCCGCGCCAACTCGATAGCGGCGCTCAACAGGCCGGGAAAATCCACGCCGGAATGACTGAAAAAACTGTCATCCTCAGCCGCAAGAAAGGCCTTTACCATGAGCGGCGGGACCTCATCGATGGACACCGGCGTACGGCGTTTCTCGCCGAACTCGGCCAGCAACAGCCGGTCACGGCTGTAGACGCGCAGGGGCTGCTGCAACTGCACATCGCGCAGGTCATCGATCGACGGCAACTGCGGCGCGACATTTATATAAATGATCATTCCCGCAACGGCCGTCAAAAAAATGCCTGTCAGCACGAGATACAGCAAAAACAACCAAATTCGACGCCAGCTCATCTTGAAATTCTGCAACCTGTGATCGGGTTCAAAGAACCACCTTGCGGCTCATCATAAATTACGATGTAACGGAGGGGGGACACATTTTTTCTAAACTAAAAGCGTAACCGTCCGATAAGCAGTAACACAACCTTTGTTTCACATTACACATTAGTTGACAATCAGTTGGCAATGTCCTCTAATGCGGCGAACTACCTGTGTCACACAACAGCGGGTAACAAAAGGGAAATATTGTGCCAATCGCGCAACTTTTTAAACGGACAACTCCACCTCTCATCGGTCTGGATATCAGTTCCACGGCGGTCAAACTCCTGGAACTGAGCCGAAGCGGCAAACGCTATCGCGTCGAAAGCTACGCCGTCGAGCCCCTGCCTCCGAATGCCGTGGTAGAAAAAAACATCACCGACGTCGATGCCGTCGGCGAAGCGGTACGCCGGGCCGTCAAGCGCTCCGGCACCCGCACCCGGCACGCCGCGGTCGCTATCGCCGGCTCCTCCACGATTACCAAGGTGATCCCGATGCCGGCCGGCCTCAGCGAGGAAGACATGGAAAGCCAGATCGAACTCGAGGCCGACCAGTACGTTCCCTATCCACTGGAAGAGGTCAATCTCGATTTCGAGGTCATCGGTCCGTCGGAGAAAAATCCCGATACGGTCGACGTCCTGCTGGCCGCCTGCCGCAGCGAGAATGTCGACCTGCGCAATGCCGCCGTCGAAACCGGTGGACTGAATACGCAGATCATGGATGTCGAGTCGTTCGCCAGCGAAAACGCATTTGCCCTGCTGGCCGACCAGTTGCCGGACCAGGGTGCCGGCAAGACGGTTGCAGTCATCGACGTCGGCGCAACCATGACGACACTGAATGTCATGCATGACCAGAAGAGTGTCTATACACGCGACACGGTGTTCGGCGGCAAGCAGCTGACCGAGGAGATCATGCGTCGTTATGGCCTGTCTTACGAGGAGGCCGGCATGGCAAAGCGCCAGGGCGGCTTGCCGGAAAATTACGTTACCGACGTACTGGAGCCATTCAAGGAAGCAATGACGCAGCAGGCCAGCCGCTCGCTGCAATTCTTTTACTCTTCCAGTCCGCACAGCAAGGTCGATCACATAGTGCTTGCCGGTGGCAGCGCATCGATCCCGGGTATGGATGAAATGATCCAGGACAAACTCGGCGTGGAAACGACCATTGCCAATCCGTTTGCATCAATGTCACTGTCTGCCCGGGTCAAGCCGCAGACACTGAGTAATGACGCGCCAGCCCTGCTGATCGCCTGCGGACTGGCCCTCAGGAGCTTCGACTGATATGGCACGCATTAACCTGCTCCCGTGGCGCGAAGAACTCAATAAGCAGAAACAGCGCGAATTCGCTTTTCTGTCGGGTGGTTCGGTCCTTATCGCCGGCCTGATTGTGCTGTTTTCCCACCTGCATATCAGCGGCATGATCGATAACCAGAACGAGCGCAATGATTTCCTGCAGAGCGAAATCGACCTGCTCAACAAGCGCATCGGCCGCATCAAGGAACTCGAAAGAATGAAGGGTGACCTGCTCGCCCGAATGAATGTCATTCAGGAACTGCAAAGCAGCCGGCCGGAAAGCGTTCACCTCATGGACGAACTGGTCCGGACCCTGCCGGATGGTGTTTACCTGAAATCCTTCACCCAGAAGGGACGCAACCTGAATATGAAAGGCGTCGCCCAGTCCAATGCCCGCGTATCCGATTATATGCGCGGCATCGAGAGCTCGGAGTGGTTCGGTGGACCGCGCCTCGACCAGATCAAGTCGTCCACCTCCAAGCGCCGCCGCATCGCCAACTTCAGTCTGCGCGGCAAGCAAAAGGCCAAGAAGAAGCCGGACGAGGCGGGATAATACGATGGATATCAACGAACTTGACCTGACAAACGTCGCACGCTGGCCGGCAGCCGCCAAGGCAGTCGTCATACTGTTCCTGATGGGGTGCGTTATATTTCTCGGCTACTGGTTCCACACCAAGGACCAGCTGCTGGCCCTGGAGGATATCGAAAGGAAGGAGCAGGATCTGAAAAAGGTCTTCGAGAAGAAGGCCAGGCAGGCCGTCAACCTGGAGGCCTACGAGAACCAGCTCGCGGAGATGCGTGAATCATTCGGTGCGATGCTGCGCCAGCTGCCCAACAAGACCGAGGTTGCCGACCTGCTGGTCGATGTTTCGCAAACCGGTCTTGCCAGTGGCCTGGAGTTCGAACTGTTCAAGCCGAGAGCGGAAGTACCGCGCGAATTCTATGCAGAGCTGCCGATCAATATCAAAGTAGTGGGCGATTACCATGAATTCGGTGATTTCGTCAGCGGTGTGGCCGCACTCCCGCGTATCGTGACGCTGCATAACGTCAGCATCAAGCGCCGGGAAGGCAAGAAGACCGGCCGCCTTGCCATGAACCTGACCGCCAAGACCTATCGCTACCTCGAAGACGAGGAGCGCGCTGGCGGGCAAGGCAAGAAAAAAGGTAAAGGCAAGGGCAAGAAAACAGGAGGCAAGGGCAAGAAATGATTATTTTCAGTCACCCCTTTCGCAGCTTGTTACTCGCCGCAGCCGTCACCGCCCTGGCCGGCTGCAGCAGCGACCCGACTACCGACCTGGCAGACTACGTCAAGCAGGTAAAGAACCAGCAACGTTCCGATATCGAACCGCTGCCGGAGTTCAAGCCCTACGAATCCTTTACCTATGCAGCAACCGATCTGCGCGACCCGTTCACCGTGCCTGCCTTTTCACATCAGCAGGCGGCCGTGGCCAGCAACAAACCGGTCAGCTCCGGCATCAAACCGGATTTCGAGCGCCCGACAGAACCGCTGGAGGAATTCCCGCTGGACAGCCTGCGCATGGTCGGCACCATGGAGCAGTACGAGGATAACTGGGCCCTGATAAACGACACCGACGGCACCATTCACCGCGTACAGCCAGGCAACTATGCAGGGCAGAACCATGGCAAGATTACGCGCATCACAGAATTTGAAGTTGAACTTACTGAAATAGTTCCTGACGGTATCGGTGGCTGGATAGAACGCCAGGCATCGATCGCAATCAGTGAATAATCCCACAGGGTGAAAACAATGACTGGATACTTTTCTCGCCGGATGCAAAAGATTGAATCCTTCGGGCATCGGTCGGGCGCGCAATGGCGCAAGCTGATGACAGCTGCCATGCTGTTCCTGGCCGGCACGCTGAATGCACATGTCGCCATCGGCGCTCCTGTGAACACGCTGCAGGCAGTCGACTTTACCAGCCTGCCGGGTAACAAGGCGCAGATCACCCTGACCATGAGCCAGCCCGCTGTCAAGCCGCTGAGTTTCACCATCGACAATCCGGCCCGCATCGCCCTGGACTTTCCGAATACCACCAGCGGACTGAAGGCACGCACCAGCAATATCGGCATCGGAATGGCCGACAGCATGACCGTTGTTGAGGCCAAGGGCCGCACGCGTGTCGTAGTCAACCTTATCGACATGGTGCCTTACGAGGCGCACGCCGATGGCAACACAGTGGTCCTGACTATCCAGAGCGCGGGTCGCGAACTGTCCGAGGCCGAAGCCATCGCGGAACGGGCAACTGGTGGCGGTGGAAGCCAGGTGAGTAATATCGACTTCCGCCGCGGCGAGGGCGGCGAAGGCCGCGTTATCGTGAGCCTGTCCGACCCGTCTATCCCGGTTGATATGCGCCAGGAAAGCGGCAAGGTCGTGGTGGATTTCTACCGTGCCGATCTGCCGCAGGAACTGCAGCGCCGTCTGGACGTGCTCGACTTCGCCACGCCGGTCAAGACCATCGACACCTTCACGAAAGGTGAGAATGTCCACATGATCATTACGCCCATGGGCGAGTACGATTACATTGCTTACCAGGCGGACAACCAGTTCACGATCGAAGTTCGCAAGCTGACCAAGAAGGAAGTCGAGGAAAGCAAGAAGGACGAACTCGGTTTCTCCGGCGAGAAACTCTCGCTCAATTTCCAGGACATCGAGGTCCGCTCTGTCCTGCAGCTGATTGCCGACTTCACCGGAATCAACGTGGTGGTAAGCGACACCGTACGCGGCAGCCTGACCCTCCGGCTGAAGAATGTCCCCTGGGACCAGGCACTGGACATCATCCTGAAAACCAAGGGCCTTGCCATGCGCCAGACCGGCACCGTGATGCTGGTGGCGCCGAGCGAGGAAATTGCAGCGCGCGAGAAGCTCGAACTTGAATCCAAGAAACAGATCCAGGAACTCGAGCCGCTCTACTCCGAATACATGCAGGTCAATTATGCCAAGGCCGGAGACATCGCCAAGCTGCTGAAGAGCGGTGAGACCACCCTGATGTCGGATCGCGGCATGGCAACGATCGATTCGCGTACCAATACCCTGCTGGTGCAGGATACCGCCGACAAGCTGACCGAGATCCGCAAGCTGATCGCACGCCTGGATGTCCCGGTCCGCCAGGTGCTTATCGAGTCCCGCATCGTTATCGCCAACGATGATTTCAAGCGCGATATTGGCGTACAATTCGGCTTCAACAACACCAATATCGTCGACAACGGCTCCACCACGATCGACTATGGTGGCCGGAATCCGAGCCCCTTCATCGTCAGCCTGCCGGTTGCAGACTCGGCCGCTTCCGCCTTTGGCGTGAATATTGCCAAGCTGGGCAGCTACACGCTCGACCTGGAACTGAGCGCAATGGAGGCCGAAGGCCAGGGCGAGATCATCTCCAGCCCGCGGGTGCTGACCTCCAACCAGAAGGCCGCCTTCATCGAGACCGGCACCGAGATCCCCTACCGTGAGGCCTCGTCCAGCGGCGCTGCCACCACTGCATTCAAAAAGGCCGTGTTGCGACTGGAGGCGACACCACAGATCACGCCGGATGATCGCATCATCATGGACCTGGTCATCAACAAGGATGCCGTCAGCGAGATCACGGTAGACAACATACCGGCTATCGACACCAACGAGATTTCCACCCAGGTACTGGTTGACAACGGCGAAACACTGGTACTCGGCGGTATCTATCAGGAAGATACGATTGACGAAGTCACGCGGACACCGATATTCGGCGAATTGCCTGTCGTCGGCTGGATGTTCAGGACCACGACCAAGCAGAATGACAAGTCCGAACTGCTGATCTTCATTACCCCGAAGATCGTCAAGGAAGACCTGAATATCTGATAATTCGACACCACGGGTATCCCGCATGCCCGTGCGACTTGCCAGCCGACCGCGGATCTGGCATACCTGCCCGGCATGAACATGCCGGGCAGTTTGTTTCTGACGGGTCCCATGGGGGCCGGTAAATCCACCATCGGCCGCCAGCTGTCGAAGCAGCTCAGGCGTCCTTTCCACGACAGTGATCACGAGATCGAGAACCGCACCGGTGTCGACATACCGCTGATCTTCGAACTCGAGGGCGAGGTCGGCTTCCGCAAGCGCGAGTCAGCCATGATCGACGAGCTGACACAACTGCCCGATATCATCCTGGCCACCGGCGGCGGCGCCATCCTCGACCCGCTGAACCGTCAGCACCTGCGCGAGCGCGGTTCGGTAATTTACCTGCACACCTCGGTCGACCAGCAACTCAAGCGGACCTGCCGGGACCGTAACCGCCCACTGCTGCAGACCGACGATCCACGCGGCAAGCTGGCGGCACTGATGTCCGAGCGCGAGCCGCTATACCGCGAAATCGCCGACCTGGTGATCGACACCGACGGCAAACGCGTGCAGGATGTGGTGAAGCAGATCTGCAAATATCTGGGGGCAGAGCACATTATTACCTGACATACGTTACAGTGAATATTAGGAAAAAATGTGCTCTGACCCCATACTGATGTTATGAACACACTTACCGTTGATCTCGGCAACCGCAGCTACCCGATACAGATAGGACAGGGCCTGCTCGACCAGGCAGATTTGCTGGCAAAGCATATCTCAGGGCGCCAGGTGATGGTCGTGAGCAACACCACAGTTGCACCGCTCTACCTTGACCGTGTGCTGCCCTCGCTGGCAGGTCTGCAGACAGCGACTGTTATTCTGCCGGATGGCGAGCAGTACAAGACGCTCGATACGCTGAACACCATATTTACCGCCCTGCTCGAGCAGCGTTTCAACCGTGGCTGTACCCTGGTCGCGCTGGGCGGCGGCGTCGTTGGCGACATCACCGGATTCGCGGCCGCCAGCTACCAGCGGGGCGTCGCCTTTCTGCAGGTCCCGACCACCCTGCTGGCACAGGTCGATTCATCGGTCGGCGGCAAGACCGGCGTCAACCACGCGCTGGGAAAAAACATGATCGGCGCCTTTCACCAGCCGGGCTGTGTGATTATCGACACGGACACGCTGGACACACTCGATGACCGCCAGCTGGCGGCCGGGCTGGCCGAGGTCATCAAGTACGGCCTGATTTACGACGCGGACTTTTTTACCTGGCTGGAAACCAACGTCACTGCACTGATGGCGCGCGACAAGACGGCGCTGGCCACGGCCATAGGGCGTTCCTGTGCCATCAAGGCGGAAATCGTGGCCGCGGACGAACGCGAGAGCGGCATGCGGGCGCTGCTCAATCTCGGCCATACCTTCGGACATGCCATCGAAACCGGTACCGGCTATGGCAACTGGCTGCACGGCGAGGCCGTGGCTGCCGGGATGCTGATGGCCGCCGACCTTTCGGCGCGCCATGGCTGGCTCGATAGTGCAGACGTCCAGCGTACGGAGTCCATACTCCGGCAGGCCGGCCTGCCGACCGAACCACCCGATACGATGAGTGAGCAGCAGTTCATGGACCTGATGGCCGTGGACAAAAAGGTCGTTGATGGCGGGCTGCGCCTGGTGCTGCTCAAGCGCATAGGCGAGGCCATAGTCACAGCAGATTTTCAGCCCGACCTGCTGAGCGAGACACTGACAGCCACGGCAAGTGCCTGAACAGGGCCGCCGATGAAGAATACGCAGGGTGCACCCTGTGCACCGTTAGCGGAGCGTGAAACGCACCCTGCACCTCAATCCCTCCCCTGCGGGAGAGTTGTACGGAACAACAATGCCACCATGCCTGAAAATACCAGCCCCCCTCATCTAGTGCGCTACGCTGCCCATCCCGAGAAATCCAGAGGGCGTTCATTTGAGGAGCCCGCGCCCGTTTATCGCACGGAATTTCAGCGTGACCGTGACCGTATTATCCACTCGGCCGCCTTTCGCCGTCTCGAGTACAAGACCCAGGTATTCGTCAACCACGAAGGCGACCTGTTTCGTACCCGCCTGACACACTCCATCGAGGTCGCACAGGTGGCACGCTCCATTGCACGCGCAATGCGCCTTAACGAGGACCTGACAGAGGGCATCGCGCTGGCACATGACCTCGGACATACACCGTTCGGTCATGCCGGACAGGATGCCCTCAACACCTGCATGCAGGAGTTCGGCGGTTTCGAGCACAACCTGCAGTCATTGCGTGTAGTCGACGAACTCGAGGAGCGTTACGCCGAATTTCCAGGTCTGAACCTGACGTTCGAGACACGCGAAGGAATCCTCAAGCACTGTTCGCGCAGGAATGCAGAGCGCCTGGGGGAACTTGGCCGCCGCTTCATGGAACGCAGGCAACCCTCACTGGAAGCGCAGTTGACCAACCTGGCCGATGAAATCGCCTACAACAGTCATGACGTGGATGACGGGCTGCGCTCCGGCCTGATCGATGTCGATGCCCTCTGTGAAGTGGACCTGTTTCGCGAACAGTACGAAACGGTTCGCCGACAATACCCGCAACTGGCACCGCGTCGCACCATTCACGAAGTGGTCAGACGGCTCATCGGTTGCCAGGTAATCGACCTGGTCGAGACCAGTCAGGCGACGCTGGGCGCAGCGGAACCCGATAGCATCGAGGCCGTGCGCAACCACGACGGTCCGCTGATTGCATTCAGCGACTCCATGCGCGAACGCAACCTGGAGCTGAAACGCTACCTGCGCAACAACCTGTATCGCCATTACCGGGTGCACCGGATGACGGCCAAGGCTGCGCGCACGATCAGCGCCCTGTTCGAGGCCTTTTATGCCGACACACGACTGCTCCCGGACGAGGCACGCCTCCAGACACAGCACCTGGAGGACAGGCAGGGTGAACACGGCAGGGCGCGCGCCGTCGCCGATTACATCGCCGGCATGACCGACCGCTACGCCATCGCCGAGTACGACCGCGTGTTCAATCCGGCTATTTGATAACAAAACACTTGCCACAGAGAACACAGAGAAAAAATATTCTTCAAACATACCCATAGATATGTGACCGATACAGCAGTACATGAGGGCATCAGGCTTTCTCGGCTTTATATTCTCTGTGTTCTCTGTGTTCTCTGTGTTCTCTGTGTTCTCTGTGGCAGATTTTATGGTTCGACAAATATGCGCATCTACATGCAAATACCGCCGGCGGGTGACAAGGCTCCCCGTTTTTATCACCTGCACCTGCAGGAGGACCTGCTTGAGGGCTGGTCGCTGATTCGCGAGTGGGGCTACCAGGGCGCGCGCGGTCGCGTCACGCGCGAGCACTACCCGGACCGCGAGACCGCCGAGACCGCCCTGGTGCAGGCACGCGACGAGCAACTGAAGCGCG